>JBEKSU010000065.1:0-15376 GCA_049516755.1 Verrucomicrobiota bacterium
AAGCTCAGCGAAAATTTCAAATCGAATCCCACGACGCTCGCCATCCAGGATGTAAACCAGGACGGGCGGGCGGATCTGGTTGCGCTGATTCCCTATGAAAAAATCAAGGTTCTGCTGCAAAAATCCGGCGGTGAATTTGATGAGTTGGACGTGGACCCGCCGGGCGGGGCGATTGAGCAGCCGTGGCTGGCGTCAGCGGACGTGGACGGCGACGGCAAACCGGAGTTGTTGCTGCCGCAGAAAAACTTCGTGCGCGCCGTCGTTCTCGAACAGGAAGCCAAAATACCAGGGTCAACCAACCAGGCGGACTGGGTTTTTCGCGTGAAGGACCAAATCAACGGCGCGGCGGGTGATTCGCGCATTGTCGGCGCCACGGTGGTGCGGAACGGCACGAACAACGTGCCGGCGATTTTCCTGCTCGATGCGGAGCACAACCAGTTGACGTTGTGCGAGCGCGATGCGATGGGGGTGTGGCGGGTGTCCCGAAACGTGGAGTTGCCGGTGGCGGATTTCACCGGCTTGCAGTCGGTGGCGCTCGGCGGCACAAACGTCCAGAGCGTGGCCTTTCTCGGCCAGAACGCCGTCGCGTGGATGCCCCTGGCGGGCGAGGTTTGGGAATTGACCGCGCTCGACGGCTACGACACGCCGATCAAGGACGGTTATTTGAATGACGTGGTGGCGGGCGATTTGAGCAACACCGGGCGCAAGGATCTGGTTTTTTTGGAAACGGCAAAAAATTATCTCGATCTCGTCACCTTTGATTCCCATCACAAGCTCGTTCCTTTCAATCGCTGGCAGGTGTTCGAGCAGCATACCTTCCGCGGACGCACTGACGCCCTGCCGGAACCGCGGGAAGCGCTGGTGGCTGATGTCACCGGCGACAAAAAGAACGATTTGATCGTCGTGGTGCACGACCGCATCCTGGTTTATCCGCAGGACTGATTCCGTAGGGCCGGGTTCCATGAGGCCCTGACTGATGGTTTAAGTTTGGGACTCGCAGAGCTCGTCCCTCCGAGAAATTCAATTCAACTGCGGCGGGCGCGGTGCGAAGACCTTGAAGGAGAAACCATCCGCCGTGACACTGCCGCTGGTGACGGAAAAATAAAAGTATTTGGCCACCTTGTCATAATCCGGCAGCAGCGAAAAATCCATCCAGCCACCGAACATTTTTTCCGGCGAGGCGAAAGGCAGGGCGCCGAACGCATTGGCTCCGCCGGATGACGGGCTGTCCGTGGAACTTGTTTTTACGGCGGCAAAGGCCGCGCGCATGGTTTCACGCTGGTTTTGGTAGGCGAACAGGCCATTGCCCGCGCCGCCGATGTGCTGGGCGGCGTCGGCAAAACCGGCGGTTTCACGCAACGGCCTGGCCTTGCTGTCGGCGCTTCGCAGATAGGTCTCCAGCATCGAAGCGTCCGTCGTCAGGGCGACATATCCGCTGCTGGACGCGCAGTAAAGCGAACGCGGCGCACCGGGGCGCGAGGGCAGGGCAATCGTATAAATGGTCCGGCCCGAAAACTGGCGTGGTGCGGGCGCGTTTTCCTGGGAGAAAGTGAGTGCGGCAACATTCTTGATCGCCAGCACGGCTTGCTCGGGATTCAACGCGGCAAACAGGAAAAGCGAGGGGGCGGAATTTAAATCCGCCAGCGTTTTGCCCGCCGGCGTTTTTTGATAGCTGATCCAATCATCGCCCAGGTTGCCGATGAGATTTTTGCGGACGTCAAAGTCCGGGTCTTTTTGCTGGGCGGTCGCGTTGGCGATGCTGATCGCGGAATTGAGGCTGCTGAGCCAGGCGGGCGAAATGTCCGAAAGCATTTTTTCAAGCGCCGCCCAGGATTTCTGGCCATCCACGCGCCAGCGCAGGAATTTTACGGTGTCGGCGGGCACAAAGACCGGCGGACTTGCGTCCTTCGGCGCGGCGGCGATTATTTTGAAGATGCCCTGCCGGCCCGCTTCCGGCGCGGAGATGTAAAAATCAAGCTGCGAGCCATCGTGTGATTCGCGGTAGCTGAAGCTTGCGGATTTCAAACCGGTCAACCCCGAGGCGCCGAGAATTTTGTCCCACGGAAACGGCGGCACGGGGCTGGGGGCGTCGGGGTTCGGCTCCGGCGGCGTGATGTGAGTCAGCACGCCAAACAGGGTTTTCGCGTTGAACCAGCCGTAATACAATGGCGCGTCGCGAAATTGTACGAGCCGGTCGGCGGCAAAAAGCGCATTGTCGCCCAACGCCGGCAGCGCCCCGCCGGTCAACCGCGTGGCGACGGGTTCGACGGCCTTCAATGAACTGCCGACGATCAGCAACGATTGATACTGGCCGATGACAATTTCACCGGGTGGCGGCGGTTTGTTTTCCTTGCCCAGTTCCTGGACGGGCTGGCGTCCGGGTAAAATGCCCGCGAGCGTGGCTGGAACGTCATTGCTCGAAAGCGGCACGACGGAAAATGTGATGCCCCGGATGGTTTCGTTGTGCATCGGTTTGCCCGCGTCCGCCCATTTCTTCCGCAGGGCGGCAAGATTGGTCTTGAGCAAATCGCTCTTGCCCTTGGTGTCGAGCAGCAACAGCATGCCGGGCGCCGGGTTGTCGCCGCCGTTCCACCCGTTTTGCGTGACGGCGAAGGTCAACTGGCCTTGCGGCAAATCAGTGAAATCGCTGAACTTGACGCCGAGGTCCTGTTCCAGCGGAGCAACCAGCTTATCGTTCCAAGCGGCCATGAACTTGTCGTGGAACGGTTTCATGGCGGGGTCGTTCCAGAAAAGCCACTGCGGCGATTGCCTGCCGGCGGCGCGCAACGCTGCGAAGTCGGGCACGGAGATGAGCAAAAGCGTGTCCGATGGCAGCAGGGTTTCCGCCGCCGGAATCGCGGCGTTTACGGACGTTGCCAGTGCCAGCAACAAGGCCAGTGTCGCAGGAAAAATTCCGGCCGCGCCTTGTGGAATGAAACGGAAAATGCGCATGGTCATGATGGATTAAAGTCCAACTCCGCTGAAAAGTCGCGCCCTCGATTTGAGTTCCTCGCTGTTTTCATTGCGCCGCCGGCTTGTTTTTGGTGCGGCTGGGCGGTTCAAGATAGTGATACGGATTGTTCGGATTGTCGGTGGAATAGGCGAAGGCGTCGCGGTGCTCCAGAAAGTTTTTCACCAGTTCCACCGGAATGGCAAAACCCAGGCCCTCGCCAAAGGTGATTTTCATGTTCGTCACGCCAACAACTTCGCCGCCGAGATTGAACAACGGGCCGCCGCTGTTGCCGGGATTGATCTGCGCGGTGGTTTGCAGGTAAAGCTCGCCTTCGAGCTGGCGGGTTTTGGTGCTGACAATGCCCGAGGTTACCGTGCGCTCCAGTCCCATCGGACTGCCAATGGCAAACACTGAATCACCTACGCTCAACTCGTCCGAGCTGCCGAGGGTGACGTATTTGAACCGGGGCGCGGTCTTGTCCTCAATCTTCAGCAGTGCCAGGTCGTGGAACTTGTTGATGGCGATGATTTTCACCTGCTTGTAGGTCTCGCGGTCGAGCTGGCCGTTGCGCTGATGATATACTTCGACGGAAATCTCCGTCTCGCCCTCGATGACGTGAAAATTCGTGATCAGATAACCGTCCGCGTTGATGAAAAATCCCGAACCCAGACCCCCGGGCGTGCGGACCTGCACCACCGCCTCGCCGATTTGCCTGACCAGGTCCTGCACGTCACGGGTGGCGGCAGGGCGGTTGTCCGAATAAAAAAATTGCGGGATGGCATTGACGCTGACGACCGGGTTGGACGCGCCCGGCGTTTGCGTTGGCGCGGCGTTGCCGGTTCTGGAAATGTCGGTGATGACATTGCGCGGCACGACGAGCACGGTGTAGCCCACATCCACGACTATGGAATCCGGTCTTTCGGCGAGAATTTTGCCGGTAACGGCGGCTTGATCCTTCAATTGAATCACGTCGGCGCCCGCGGGGCGCAGGGCGCAGAAAAGCAGAACCGCCAAGGCAACATGTTTCTTCAACGACATTTTCAGATGATAATGCAGCAATGACCCTTTGACAAGCCGCCGGGCGCAAAAACCCGCCCGGTCAGGCAACGTGGCCGGAGTTTGCGGTGTAACGCCAGATGGCCCAGACATGGGATGGGATTTTATTGCGATTCGGATAACGCTGGTGCAAAACATCACGGATCCGGAAGGCCCGCTCCCGCGACTTGATCAGCCCTGACTCTGAGGAGAGCTCCGAGGCATCGAACGCGGCGGGGAAATTACAGCCGTTGAGCAACGCGCTGGCGGTAAACTGGACGTCCACGATGTCAAATCCGGCAAGTTCGAAATTGGGATGTGGGAAATCGGAGACGTCGGCGGCCGAAGGGTCGCGGGCGACGGCAACCACCACCGCCGGGCGATGGCCGGAAACCCGCCGCAGGACAAAGTCGAGATCGGTAAAGAAGTCGAGCATGAACTCCTCCTGTGCCACGTATGGCCAGTCCTCGCTGGATTCCACATGGACCACCGGGGGACAGAGGACGTTGTCCAGCGTGACGACGCGGGTCAGGTCGGTGCGCCCGAGCCACCGGGTATAACCCAGCCAGCGCTCACCGTTGTCGCGGTCAAATCGCTCAATGGCCGTGAAATAATACATGGTTGAACGCCCGGGTTGTTGGCTTCAAGCCGTGTTAGAGCACATGCTTGTTTCTCTGAAAGACTTTGCGCATAAACCAGGCTGCCAGGCGAACAATTTGAACGACCAAACATGCTGCCGTCGCATAAAGGCACAATGCAGCAATAACCATTCCCAATCCTGTAAACCAATATCCAAGAAATTCCCAATCCCTCTCCAAAATAGAGGCCGCCGTTGCAATCAGAGTCAGTATGACAACACTGCCTATCAAAAATCGGTAAACGGCCTTTTGATACCGAGGATCTTCTTCCCACATAAAATCGCAATGATGCCTACCGGTCAAATGATGGCTTGTTTCACAGTCCATCCATTATCATTTTTTCGACTTTGCGTATGGCAAATCGGTTTGTCCAGAGGAAATTGCACCATTTACTGTTTGCTTTTGGTTCCGCGCCGTTTTCAGTGGAATTAGCGTTTACGCTCGCCCTCACCCCGGCCCTTTTCCCAGGGGAGAGGGGTAGCGATGGCACACATCATCTCTAATTTAACGGTTATACCCGATTGAACCGGTCTAAAAATAGCAGTTGCCACTTCGCGTTTTTCTGCTAGTTTCACCGTCCCTTTCACCGCTGTTGGTAAAGGGAAAACGGCCTTAATTTCCGTGCTCGAGTGAGCGTGGAACGGCCATAACAACATCAAACTTAATCCCGTGTTCCGCGGGATGGTTCGCTGCGGCGAATTTTTAACCAAAGGAAAATTGTGTTAAGCATTGGCATTAAAGAATTGTTGGAATCGGGCGTCCATTTCGGACACCAGACGAGGCGTTGGAATCCCAAGATGAAGCCGTTCATCTTCGATGCGCGCAACGGCGTTCACATCATTGACCTCAGCAAGACGCTCACGCAACTCGAAGCCGCGTGCGATTTTTTGTCGGAAACGGTTCGCAAGGGCGGCAAGGTGGTGTTCGTCGGCACCAAAAAGCAGGCGCAGCAATGTGTCAAGGACACGGCGAAGGAATGCGGCCAGTTTTTTGTCACCGAATGCTGGCTCGGCGGCACGTTGACGAATTACAACACGATCAAATCCTCCATCAAACGGCTGAAGGAAATTGAGAAAATGGACGCGGACGGCACGCTGGCCAATTACGGCAAGCAGGAGCAGGCGGTCATCCGCCGCGAAGCCGGCCGACTCCAGAAGTATTTCGACGGCATCCGTGCCATGGACAAGATTCCCGCCGCCATGTTCGTCGTGGACATCAAACGCGAGCACAACGCCGTGGCCGAGGCGCGCAAACTCAAGCTGCCGATTGTGGCCATCGTGGACACGAATTGCGATCCCGACCTGGTGGATTATCCCATTGCCGCGAACGACGACGCCATCCGCTCCATCCGCACGATTCTGGCCACCGTCGGCCAGACCATCACGCTGGCGCAGGCGGAGTTTGAATCGAAACGTTCGCGCCGGGCGGCGGCGGAGGAAGCCGCGGCGGCTGAAGCGCAGCCCGCCGTGACCGCGCCGGTCGAAGCCGTTCCGCAGGCGCCGGTTTGATTTGCTGCGGCCCGGGAACATTTCCGGCGGCCGTCAATTTTCAACCAACAACTTATTTTATTTATATGTCTCAATTTACTGCTGCTGACGTTGCCAAACTTCGTGAAATGACGAACGTGGGCATGATGGATTGCAAAAAAGCCCTCACCGAGGCAAAAGGCGACCTCAAGGCCGCGGTGGACATCCTGCGCAAGAAAGGCCAGGCCACCGCCGCTGTTAAATCCGTGCGCGAGGCCAAAGAAGGAGCCATCACCCAATACATCGCGCCCAATGGAAAACTCGGCGTGCTGGTGGAGGTGAACAGCGAGTCCGATTTTGTCGCGCGCAACGAACTGTTCCGCGCGTTTTGCGATGACGTGGCGAAACGTTACGCGACCGAAACCAGTCCCAACCTCGAAGCGGAACGCGAGGCGCTCGTCACGAAAATCCGCGAAAACATCAAAATCGCCCGGTACGCGAAAATGGAGGTGGCCGGCAACGGTTTGATTGCCGGTTACATTCACACCGGCGCCAAGGTCGGCGTGCTCGTCGAGGTCGGCGCGGGCAAGGCCGAAACCGAGGGCAAGGACGAATTCAAGCAACTGGTCAAGGACATAACGCTGCAGATCGCGGCGGGCCATCCGCACGCGGTTTCGCGCGAGCAGGTTTCGCCCGAAGTGATTGCGAAGGAACGCGAGATTGCCGCACAGTCCGACCGCCTCAAGGGCAAGCCGGCGCAGGCCATGGAAAAAATCCTGGCGGGCATATTGGACAAGTTTTTCCAGACCTACTGCCTGGTGGACCAGGGCTTCGTGAAGCGCAACTCCGAGATCAGCGTCAAGGAACACGTGGCGCAAGTTGCCAAGCAGCTCGGTGATGAAATCACCATCCGCCGGTTCGTGCGGTTCCAGGTCGGCGAAAGCGCCTGACCGGAAATTCAATGTTATCAGGGCGTCCCTTCGGACGCCTTTTTTGTTTTTGGGCGTGACTTTCGTTTGACGGATGGCCCGGTGGCTGTTAAAAATTTCCGTGATGCCGAGCGCACTTACAGTTTTATGACGACCGCCAAAAAGCCAAAATTTTCCCGGATCCTGCTCAAGGTCAGCGGCGAGGCGCTGGGCGGCAAAAACGGCGTCGGCATCTGCTCCCAGGCGGTGCGCCACATGGCCGATCAAATCCGCGAGGTGCGCGAACTCGGGGTACAGGTGGTCGTGGTGGTCGGCGGCGGGAACATATTTCGCGGTGTGTCCGGCAGCGAACACGGCATCGAACGCGCCACCGGCGATTACATGGGGATGCTGGCCACCATCATCAATGCGCTGGCGTTGCAGGATGCGCTGGAAAAGCTTGGCTCGCCCACCCGCGTGCAAAGCGCCATCGCGATGTCACAGGTCGCCGAGCCCTTTATCCGCCGGCGCGCGGTGCGGCACCTGGAAAAGGGCCGCGTGGTCATCTTCGGCGGCGGCACGGGCAATCCCTATTTTTCAACCGATACCGCCGCCGCGTTGCGCGCCAACGAAATCGGCGCGGAAGTGGTCTTGAAGGCGACGAAGGTGGACGGTGTTTACGATTCCGACCCGAAGAAGAATTCCAAGGCAACCCGCTTCGCCCACATCACGTATCTCGACGCGCTGCAAAGGCAGCTCAAGGTGATGGACTCGACGGCGTTCTCGCTCTGCATGGACAACAAAATGCCCATCATCGTCTTTGACTTCTTCAAGCCGCATAATCTTCGCCGCGTGGTCATGGGTGAAAATGTGGGCACACGGGTGACGGGGTAAAATGGCAGATAGGAGATGGAAGTTAGGAGTCGGGGAACGCCAGCCTGCCATCACTTAAATGTTTTCCCCATCTCCCATCTGCAATCTGCCAACTCCTGAATCTTGATTTGCCATGCCTGAACTCCCGGAAGTCGAAGTGCTCGCCCGCCATCTGCGTCCTCTGATTCGCGGCAAAACCATTCGCGGGGTGACTGTGCGGCGCGCCAAGGTGCTGGCGCCAACTTTGCTTCACAAATTCCGCCGAACATTGCTGGGCGCAAAATTCACCGGACTGTCGCGTCGCGGCAAATACCTGCTGTTTCAGCTTCGCGCGAAAACCGGCGGTAAACCAGTGACACTGCTCGGACATCTGGGAATGACCGGCCGGTTTTATCTCGCGCGAAAAAGTCTGCATCCGCCCCGGCACGCGGCGGCGGTGCTCGATCTGGGCGGAGAGAACCTGATTTACGAGGACACCCGCTATTTTGGCCGGTTGACGCTGGACACTTCTGCCGTGAAACGGCTGGGACCCGAACCGCTCGAAGATGCCTTTGACAAGGCGGCGTTCGGGCGGTCGCTGAAACGGTCGCGCCAGGCCATCAAAATAAAATTGCTGGATCAAACACTCGTCGCCGGCATCGGCAACATTTACGCCAGCGAAGCGTTGTTCCGGGCGCGGATTTCGCCGCGATTACCGGCGCGGAGGCTGACCGCGATGCAGGTCGCACGGCTTTGGCAGGCGATTCGTAAAGTGCTATCCGAGGCCATTGCCTGCGGCAGCACCGTGCCGTTGAATTTTGGCGGGAACAAAACGGATGGGCTGTTTTATTTCGGCCGGGCGCCGGGCGCGCCGGATTATTATGAGGAACGGTTGCGGGTTTATGACCGTGCCGGGCGGCCCTGTCCACATTGCGGTGGCTTGATCCGACGCATACGGCAGGCCGGACGGAGCACATTTTATTGCCCGCACTGCCAGTCCACCTGACGGGCAAATTGACGGTTGTAGGGTCGGTGCAGTGCGCCGATTTCGAGTCACAGGCTCGACGCTACAGCAAAGCAAGCATTGCCACTTGACGAATCGGTTTGACGCGCCGATTGCCGGTTTGTTAAACTTCGTTCTCTTTGGATTCCAGAGTAGCTCAATGGTAGAGCGCGCGGCTGTTAACCGTGATGTTGTAGGTTCGAGCCCTACCTCTGGAGCCAATCCTTTCCATGGAAAGAACCTCATTGCTGCGGTTTCTGCGGAGTCCAATGCGGCAGGTGTATTCGATTCCCGCCTCCGAACAGGTCTCGTTTCCGGTGTCAGTTATGTTGCTCCATGCGTTTCAGGGATTGGACAGACGGAAGAATAAATTTCCCGCGGGCGGTGTGATGGTGATGCTATTGGTGCCGTTGCTCGTGTTGATCGTGCCGCCATATCCGAGCCAGCTCGACGTGGACAGATTGTTGTTGGTCTGGAGCGTGTAACTGCCCGTGTCTGGCCACGAAACGGCGACGCTGTCCGGTCCGGCAAACGTGATGACCAGGTTTGGCAGACCGGGCGTTTGCACCACGGAAATCAACGCCCAGAAACCGGGGGTGAGCGAATAACTGCCGCCGGTCATCGGCCCGGCGGCGTCAGGCTGGCCGATGGTGTCGCTTACCTGGTAGGTGCCGCCGGCGCTCGTGCCGCCGCCGCCGGAGACTTTATACCAATCAATCGTGTAAGGCTGCGCAAAGCCGATGGTTGGAATCAGCAAACTGAAAAGGAGAAATAATTTTTTCATAACCCCCTCATTTATGCGTTGAAAGCTGATTCACCACGGCTTGTAATTCGTCCAGTTTCTTTTCCAGATTCTTGATCTCCGCGTCCTTTTCATCGAGCTTTTGATTCAATCCCTGGATGGCCGCCAGCGCCACGCCGCCCTCGTCCACCACGGAAATATGCTTGTCGTCCGTGCCCAATTGGAAGGCAGCCTGAAAATCCTGGGCCATCGGGCCGATGTGTTGCACCCCCTTGCCCTCCGTCTTGTAATTCCATTCGGTTACTGGCAGCGCTGCCACCTTGGCCAGCACCGCCTGACCATCCACCGGTGTAAAATTCTCCTTCGCATTGCGGTCGCTGGTCGCGTAGAACTGCAAGGCAACGACTGAGCCGGACAGATAAGTTATTACCTGGATTGACGGGTCGCCGATGCGAATGATGCAGGAATCGCCAGCTTCACCTTGATTCCCGATGTCAATATTGTTTGCGTTGGTTATATATATACTGCCATCACCGACCAGGTTGTAACCGGCCATATAACCCAGCGCGATATTGTTAAAGCCGCTGGGCGCGCTGATATTATAATTTCCCAACTGGCCCAGTGCGCCAAAGCCGACGGCCGTGTTGTCGGAGGCGGTCGTGGTGGTGGTGAGTGCCTGCTCCCCGATGGCCGTGTTGTAGGAGCCGGTCGTGACGGCGGCCAGCGAATTATCACCCAGGCCTACGTCACCAGTGCCGGTGCAACCGGGCCCTGCGCCCAACCCCAAAAAGGTATTACCTTCCTCGATGAACAGGGTATTGCCGCCGGAGTAGATGGTTGCCGGAAAGGGAAGATACAAACTGCCGCCCAAGGTGACCGAACCGGCGGAAAAGTTTCCGCTGGCATCCCGCGCCACAATGGCGCCCGGGGTGCTGGCGCTGGTGGCGCCATTGGCCGCGACGACTCCGCCGGCGATGTTCGCCGCGGTTTGCCCGCCCACCGATGAAACCACGGTCGCTCCTTGCGTTCCCGAAATATCACCGCCCAGACTGCCGGTAAAGTTTTCCGCTGCGCCGGGCACGCCGCTCAATTGACTGGCGGGCAGTGTCCCGCTCAGGTTGCTCGCCGTGTTTGCAAAAATGGCATAAGGCGTGGGCGTCAATTGCTGGCGCGGCGTCATTGTGGTGAACATATTGACGCCGTTGGTCTCCACGCCCAGCTCCAGCCAGTTGGTCGCACCGGAAAACACGCCGGAGCCAAAATCAATCAGCACCGTGAACAGGCCGTTGCTGACGCTGACGCCGTTGGCGGTCACCGGCCCGGCGATGGAACTGCCGCCGCTGCTCGTGTTGAACAGCGAGAACGTCAGGTTGTAGGTGCCGCTGGCCGGGTGGCCGTTGTTTTGGAGCAGGCCCTGATAGGTGAACGCCGTCCCTTGGGCCATGGCGGGTGTCGTGGCAATGAACGTGGCAATGGCGGTGAGGACAACAAACATTAAAACATTTTTTTTCATAAATGGCTCCTGACGATTTTGGTTGCAACGGGTTAAGCCATCCTCCCAGACGCAGCCCTTTTCCGGGGGAAACCTCCATTTTAACTGACTGATTATTTCTTATAAATCGAATTAGAAATTATTGCAAGAACAAAATCGGTAATGGCCGGACGACTTGCGCGGGTTGCCGGAAACTTACATGAAAGCGGCGTGGGCCGGATTTTTTGCGAAGGGGATGGTGTCGGGTTCGCAGCCTGATCGGGGTGGCCTGGCAGCACCTTTTTGCTTCAACTTTGTCAGGGATATTTGAGCCGGAAAAACTGGCTGCTGTTGGTCCGGGAAAGCGTCACTTGGTTCCGCCCGTTTGTGACTGCCGGAATGTTCGTCACGGCCAGCCAGTTGGTCGTGGTCAAATCGGAATTCTGTTGCAGTTCAAAGCCTCCGGGAGGCGACGCCCACGAAAGAACCACGTTGGTGGCGGAGGGCGCAATATCCAACGCCGCCGGGAGGAGGGAAACCTCGAATATCGGGCTTGCCAGATTGGTCGCCGCAAAAATGTTCGTGCCGCCCTGGATGGTGACGAGTCCGAAATATTGCCCCGGCGGGGTGGCCGGATCGATCGTGATGCCAAAGACGACGTCGTTGTAAGCTTCAAGGGGCAATAGAATGCCGGGAACGTTTCCAAAAAACGCGTTCGTGTCTGCGGTAAGATAGCCGGCCGCCTCATCGATGAAATCGAACTGGATGTCGTTCAGGAACAGATTGTCAGTCAGGCTCGTGTTGATCAGCGTGGCGGTGAAGAAGATCTCGTTGCTGCCAACGCCCGACTGCATCGCGGGGGTCAGGACAAATGCCAGGTCCGCCCGGGCCGGCGAGACGGACAGCAGGAGCGCCAGGCCGGGCAAAAGCAGGAATGGTTTCAGGCGCATGGTTCGTGTCCGTCAATGGCCCACCGCGTACAAGGTGGCGTTGTTGATCGCGTAAACAATTCCGTCCACGCCGACGATGGTGGGGGTATAAGCCTCGCCGAGACCCGTGGTCAGCACATTCGTTTCCGAAAGCGTATTGGAAGTCAGGTCCCAGCGGTAAAGTTTGCCGTCTTCATTGTTGGCCAGCACGGATTTGGTAGATGGGTCAACGGCTGCCGTGTTGATGCACCACTCATGCACGGCATTGGGATAGATATTGGTGAAGTCTGGATCCGGTGTGGGCCCGGCAATGGTGAGGACATCATTCATCACGGTGGCTCCGGAGATGGGGTCCGTCATGCTGGTCCGCGGATCAAGGATGGCTATTTTATTGACGCCGTTGCCGCCGGTATCGGCGTAATTGTTGTATTTGGTCATCAGCAAATAGGGCGAGTTGCCGTGATAGGACGCGACGATGGAGCTGGGTACAATGGAAGCCGTGTCATCCCAGCCGAACGCGCCGGGCACCTTGGATTGGTTGAGTGCGCTGTTGAAATGCAGCAACCAGCCGCGATCATTATTTGAATACCACGGATTCTCCAACACCCCAAAATAAACGTCGCCGTCGGGGCCAACGGTGGGTGAGGCGGTCCCGTCGTCGGGCACAATGGAGTCATTAACGGGTTTCTTTACATCTTTGAGGCGAACGCTGGCAAAGGGCGCGAGTGTCCGGCTATCCAGAGCGATGAGATAACCATAACCGTAGTTGCCGGTGTTGACGGCGAGATACAGCGTCTTGTGATCGTTGCTCAACGCCGGGGCACAGTTCATGACGACCTTGCTGATTCCGGCATCGCTGGCGGCGTTGCTGGCGGCAATCCAGGTGCCGGTTCCATTGTAATCAATGCGGGCAATGCCGCTCTTGAGGTTCAACGGCGTGGAGCCGGTGACTTGAAAGCCGAAGAAGATGTTCCCATACCGGTCCGCGGTGATGGGGGTGTTGATGTATACATTGTTCAGATAGGCGTTGGTATTGGCGGTGTAGTTGGCCAGCCCATAAAATGCGATCTGCCCGATGACCGGGGCGGCGTTCGTCGTGTCCGGCGTGTCACAATAGTAAACCGTCCCGCCGCCGCCTGGAAAATAGAGCCGGTTCCCGGGGGTCAACGTGGGGGAAAACCCAGGGGTCCAATTGTGGGGCGGCAGAATATAATCCGTGGCGCGCACCCAGTTTGTCGCGCCGGTGGCGCCGACCAGCGCCTCGACCACAAATCCGCCCGCTGCGCCCGTTTTCACCGGCACGATGACCATGTTCGAGCGCGTGATGAGGGGCGAACCGTAGTGGATGAGCAGATCGCTTCCGCTATACTGCGGATTCAAGTCCACCGGCGTATGCCACAGAATGCGATCGAGCGGTTGGGAAGCCACCGACGTGATGGCATCATGTTGAGGCTCATGCCCGTAACCGCTCCACGGAAACCGGATGCTCTGCGCTTCGTTACTCTCCGGAGCCAGCAGGCCACAAACGGCTGCCACTCCTAGCCAATAATATAAACCTCGTCCGGGGACACTGGCAGAAGCATTTTTGAAGAACTGTATCACGATATTTAATAGATTAGCAGCAAAGTATTGTTTGGCAAGAGCAAGTCGTAATGAGGGCGGATGAAAAATGTGGAACCGGGGGGCGTAAATCGTTAAACCGGGGACGGTTTTGATTTCAACTGCCGGGTAAAATTTCCAACTGCTGGCGCGGAAGCCAGCCGATTCTCCCGGACCCATCGGTGACCTGCAGCCAGTCGTTGCGCTGGTCCAGCACCGCCAGTTCCGCTCCGTCGCGGGTGATGAAGTTTTTTTGCGCCTCGTCAAACGGCCCGCTGCGTGCCGCCACTTCCGGGGCGACGACCACGGCGGTTTGCCTGGTAAGATGAATGGCGGCGTCCACGCCGAGAGCAATGCATGACAAAATGGCAACCGCCACCACCACCCGGGTGAGACCGCCCAACGCCGTTTTGAGCGACGGCCGGATCTGCCTCGCGACGAGCAAGGCGAACATCAACCAGAAGGCGGTCATGGCCAGTTCCGTCCACTCGCTCAAAGTGAGCGTGTCGAGCCATTCCGCGCTGCGGGACCAGCGGCTTTCGCGGAGCGTCGGGCCTTGCACCTGGTTGCGCGCGAAGTCCAGATTGGCCCGCACCTCCGCGTCGCGCGGCGTCAATTGCGCTGCCTGGCGATACGCGGCAATCGCGCGGCCCAAATTGCCGGACTTGAATTCCGCATTGCCGTAATTGAAATAGAGCGCCGGGGAAACCGTGCCGGACTTGATTATCGTTTCATAGGTGCCTGCGGCTTCGGCAAATTTACCCTCGGCATACAATTTGTTCGCGGCGTTGAATTCAGCCGCCGGGTCGGCGGCCGCTGCCCGGCCGTGGGAAGCCAAAACCGCCGTCGCCGCCAGCAAAATGTACAGGTACGTTTTCATGCCTTCACGTTTTGCAGTTCGTGAACAGTGGTCTCAAATTGCGAAATCACCGCGGCCAGTTCGCCGCTGGAGCGCAGCGGCGCGTAACGCGCCTGGTTGCAGAGTTGAAACAATTCGCGCAGGCCGGCCAGCGTCGTTTCCGGCGCACCCTGCAAGGCCAGGCGCTCGTCAATCACGGCTTCGGTGATGGAAGACGCGGGACAATCCAGCCGTTCCCCCAGCTGCTCCTGCAACAGACGGAACAGCGTGGCAAAAAAATCGTCCGAGTTGTTTTCCGCCGCGAGGCGGTGCAGATCGTTCAACCCATCACGAACGAGTTGGGCGACGTGCCGCTGCCGGCGCAACCGGGGATTATTCGCCAGGTTGTCCGTGCGTTTGCGCCACACGAAAGCCGCGAGCCAGGCCAGCACGGGCAGGCTTTGCGCGGCCAGAAACGCGGGTCGCGTCAACAGCGCCGGGCCGGCCGGCGTGAGCGCGCCGAATTGTTCCTTGATGGGCAGGATGTCCTGTGGCGCCGGATTCGCGGAGTTGGCGTTTTTCGCGGCGGCAATCACCGGCGCGGGCGTCGTGCCGCCGGAATGCACGGCGAGCTGCACCGGCGCCTGCGTGAGCGTGCGATAGGTTTTCGCGGCGGGATCAAAATAACTGAACGAAAACGCCGGCAGCTCATGAACATCCGTGTTTTGCGGCGTGACGATCAGCTCGAACGTCTTTACGCCCTCAATCCCGACTTGGTCCGTCGTCCTGATGTTCTGTGTGGGCGGATACGATTTGAAATCGCGCCAGGCGGGCTGGTCGGGCAACGTGAGCGCATCGAGCGCGCCGCGGCCGGAAATCTGGATCCGGACGGTATGGGATCGCCGACGGCGACATTGGTCGGACCGGCGGTGACAGTCATGG
>JBEKSU010000066.1:0-15317 GCA_049516755.1 Verrucomicrobiota bacterium
CACGGTCACCCTCACCGAATCGCCCAATGATGTGGCCCAGGAAAACAACAGTCCCAACACCGGTTCCAATCCGGGCAAATCAATTGCGGACGCGCTTGACGGAGTCGAGGTTGCCAATCTTGAACCGCCGGTCCGCGAACAACTGAACGTCCCGAACAACGTTCAAGGCGCGCTGGTGTATGTAGTGGACCGGGACTCGAATTCCGCCGAGGCCGGCTTGCAGGTTGGCGATTTGATTGTGGAAATCAACCGCCAGCCGGTCAGGAATGCCGAAGACGCCTTCCGGCTGGGCAGGCAGGCCAAAGGCAGCCAGATTCTTCTCAAAATCTGGCGGCGTGAGGGTGACTTCGCCGGCACCCGCTTCCTCAGCGTGGACAACACGAAGAAAGGGAAATAGGGCGGATTTGGAAGAATGGCCTGTGCTGTAGTGTCGAGCCTGTGGCTCGAATGAATCGGCGCACAGCGCCGACACTACAATCGAAATTTTGACAAACCCGTTCGTTGGGCACATCCTCTCGTGACGTTGTTCTATGCCCGTTCAATACAAAGATTACTACGAAATCCTCGGCGTGCCGCGCACGGCGAGCGCCGATGAACTGAAAAAATCCTTCCGCAAACTTGCGCGGCAATACCATCCCGACGTCGCCAAGGACAAAAAAAAAGCGGAGGAAAAATTCAAGGAAATCAACGAGGCCTACGAAGTTCTGAGTGATCCGGCCAACCGGAAAAAATACGACGAACTGGGCGCCAACTGGAAGTCCGGCGCCGACTTTCGTCCGCCGCCCGGCTGGGAACAATTCTCCGGCGGCCAGACATTTCGCGGGCGCGGTGCCGGGGGACAAGAATTTGAAACCCATTTCGGCGGCACGGGTTTCAGCGATTTCTTCGAGCAATTGTTCGGCTCGCGGATGCGCGGCGGCGGCGGCTTTGGCCGCGCCACGGCATTTGAGGATGAGGAATACGCCGAACGCGGCCGCGACATTGAAGGCGACATTCTGGTCACCCTCGAAGAGGTCATGCGCGGCTCGGTGCGCACGGTCAATGTCCGTCACAACTCCGGGCGCTCGGGCAAAACGGAAACGCACCAGGTCAAAGTCCCGCCGGGTGTGACCGAGGGACAAAAATTGCGGCTCGCCGGACGCGGTGAAACCGGCGCGGGCGGCGGCGCGGCCGGGGATTTATATTTGCGCGTGCGGCTGGCGAAACATCCCGATTTCGAGGTGGAGGATCACAATTTGATTTATGAGGCCGAACTGGCGCCGTGGGAGGCCGTGTTGGGCGCGAACCTTTCCGTACCGGCGCTGGATGGCCGGGTAAACATCAAAATTCCACCCGGAACTCAAAACGGGCAAAAGCTTCGCGTGCGCGCCCGTGGTCTGCCGGCGCGTGATGGCGCACGCGGCGATTTGATTGTTGTAACCAGAATCGCCGTGCCGGCCAAGGTCGCCGAATCGGAGAAAAAGTTGTGGGAACAACTCGCGCGCGAATCAAAGTTCAACCCGCGTGATTAATTGTAACAGCGGTTTGTGACCGCCGCATTTTTGCGACGCTCACAGAACGAGAACGCCGCGACAGCGAAAAGTTAAACCATGCCCGTAAAAGGAAAGACGATTCTTATCACCGGCGTCTCGCGCGGTCTCGGCCGCGCGATGGCGGAGGAATTCATCCGGCTCGGCCACACCGTGCTGGGTTGCGGACGCTCGGAAAAGGAAGCCGCGCAATTGCGAAAACGGTTCGCCCCGCCCCACGACTTCGCCGTGGTTGACGTGTCGGCGGACGAATTGGTCGAAGCCTGGGCGAAACAAATTTTAAAATCTCACGGTGCACCGGATTTGCTGTTGAACAACGCCGGTATCATCAACCGCAACGCGCCGCTCTGGCAGGTCGGCGCGGAGGAGTTTTCCAACGTGGTGGACGTGAACCTCAAGGGCACGGCGAATGTCATCCGCCATTTCGTGCCGGCGATGGTGAAAAACAAAAGCGGCGTCATCGTAAATTTCAGTTCCGGCTGGGGACGTTCGACCAGCGCGGAAGTCGCGCCCTATTGCGCGACGAAATGGGCGATTGAGGGTCTGACCCAGGCCTTGGCGCAGGAATTGCCGCCGGGCATGGCCGCCGTGCCGCTCAATCCCGGCATCATCAACACCGAAATGCTGCGCAGTTGTTTCGACGGTTCGGCCTCGGGTTATCCCCCGGCGGAGGAATGGGCAAAAATCGCCGTGCCGTTCCTGTTGAAACTCGGCCCGGCCGACAACGGACGGTCGCTGACTGTGCCGGTTCGCGGCGCGAATGATTGATGAGCCGGGACGGTTGGCCCAGACCCGCGCTATTTCTCCACCGTCTTCGGGCCGGTTGCTGCATCCAGCGGGACAATCGTATCCGTCCCGGAAGCCGGTTCGCCGCCCGGCGGTTCCATAAAGCACAAGGTCATGACAATGGCAAACCAGGCCATGAGTATTGGCAGAAGGTAACGCCCGGCGATGTGATCCTTGGTATAACCGATTACGGCAGCCAGACTGGTGACGTTGTACAAGCTGGAAAAAACCAGGCTGAACGAGGCCAGGGCACCGACCAGCATCGCGAGAATCCAGACCAGGACCCGGCGCCGGGCGGGAAGAGCAAACCAAAGCACAATCGTCATCAACAAACAGAGCCAGGCCAGACCGAGCGTCGAATGATTGTACAAGGATGTCAGGCCATCCCATCGGCCGATCCAATGCAGCCGTCCGTCTTCTCCACCCCAGTTGGCAAAGGCGGGGTTCACAAACAACCGGGCAAACAGGATCATGAAGATCCACGGGCAGTTTGATAGCGTGACGCCGGGGTTGTGCAGGGCATAACCCGCCCAACCTGACTCGAAGTGCAGGACCGGTATCCGGACGCGCAAGCAAGCGAAGGGTAAGGCTGCCAGCGAACAGAACACCAACATCCGCCAGAGGCGCGGCGACGGTTTCAATGAGGTTTGGGCTGATGGCACCAACAGCAGCCAGCTTTCCACCAATGCCAGAAATATGAAGCCCTCAAAATGGCTCATGGCACCCCCAAACAGCAATGTCAGCCCCAGGCCGAGCCGGGCGCGGTCTTTTCCAATCAGCCAGAAAGCACATTGCATGAAGCCCAGCACCGTGAAAAAAATCATCGGCAGGGTGCCGCCTTCCCACTGGACGTACCTTTGAATCGTTGGCAATAGCAATATACCCAGGAGGGCGAAATACGGAGCGTAAAACAGTCTTTCCCCGCCGCGGTTCAACGAGACCAGACCGCCCAGGAGAAACAGTAGCATCCAGGTGGGCCAGAATTTGGTGACAAATTCATCCACATGGCCGAGTGAATCGAAGGTGGCGGCATGCAGCGACGGCACGAGCGTCGGATAATCCAGATGCGCATGCGCCAGACGCGGATTGGAAAACCATTGCACCAACCCGCTTCCGGTGTAGAGGTGGATGATCTTGGCCTTGGGTAACCAGGCCATGACCGAGTCGTATTCCACAATCCCCTGCAATCCGGACAGCCGGAAGAGAATCAGGAACACCAGCAATCCCGTCACGAGTAGCCCGATCACAACCGGGCGGCGAGCCAGCTTGCGGCAACCGTCAGTCATCCCGGTCCAATAGGCCTTGCGGTGGCGCCAGATTTCCGCGCCGGCACCCACGGCGGCGGTGAGGAACACGAGATGGTATCCGTGCCAGCCGCACAGTTTGATGCCCAGCGTGAGAGCGGCCACGGCCATCATCCCCAGTCCCAGACCATACGCCAGTTGTTCCAACAGCGGAATCTGTCCGGTCAGGGTGGGGAACAGAAAACGGAACAGCCACATGCCGGCCAGGGCGGTCAACAAGGGCAGCAGAAATGCGATGATCAGGTCAAAATGGGAGTCAAACCATTCCGGGTTGGCCGGTTCCTTGATGGGCAATTCGCTCAGCGGTCTGAGAAGCCTCAGGGTCAACGTTTCATCCGGCGGAAAATCGATCACCGCGTCGTACCCGTTGGTGAGGATTTCCTCATCCGATACAGCCGTCCGGCCCAGAAAACCGTCCTTGGTCAGGTGGGTTGGCTGATCCACGCTCACGCCGACCTCACGGGGGAAAAGATAGTAAATTACATAATAGTAATTCATGATTTTGTCCAGGTTGGTGGGGCCGGTCATGTCGGGCATAAAGACGCGCGCATTTTTTGGCAGCACCAGATCGACGTAACGGCATAACCCGGAGGCGCGTATGATCATCTGGTCTCGTTTTACGATATCAGAAACCTTAGCCATTTGTTCCCCGCGGATGCAGGACTGGGCGATGGATGACAACGGGCCATAGGATCCAGATCCGAACACTTTCCGGTCACAGTGAAGAAACTGCCACGCCAGGGCGAGGCCGGCAAAAGCCACCAGAGACACGTTGATCAGAGGCAGCCAGCGGTTATTCATACGATTTAAGGTGCATGCCGGTTCACCGGGCTTTATGCAAGCTGCGGCACTGTAAGGAGTGCTCCATTTCAGTCAAGGCGGATTGCCGAAGGCGGCGGGTCGCCCGGCATGACGGTGCCCGGATGGCGGACAGCACGTTGTCTGACCGGGCATCGCCGCCAAACCGGCTCAACCCCTTGGCTGGCGGTCGTGCCAGGGTGCCCGGCGGTGATTTAGAAATTACTTGCAATTATTTTTGGAATGACTACAGTTGCACCGTCTGTTGGACAACTTGTCCTTTCGAGGCATGGAAAATCTTCAAGTGAACGTGGTTCAGTGATGATTTGAGACCCGATGGTCGGGAACAGTCTGGAAAAACGGTTGGTCTTGAACAGCAAATCATTAAATGAGCACGAAACTGTTTGTCGGAAATCTTTCCTTCAACACTACTGAAAACGACCTCCAGGAGGCGTTTGCCGCCCACGGCACGGTCGTGGAAGCCAACCTCATGATGGACCGGATGAGCGGCCGTTCGCGCGGCTTTGCCTTCGTCACCATGTCCACTCCCGAGGAAGCGCAAAAGGCGATCGCCGCCATGAACGGCGCGACGCTGGGCGAACGCCAGTTGACGGTCAACATCGCCCGTCCAAAAGAAGAGCGTCCCCGCGGTGACCGCGGTCCGCGACGTGACTTCGGTGGCGGCGGCGGCGGCGGACGCCGGGATCGTTATTAATCATCTCCGCAACAAACTTTGGCCGGGGCGGCGCTCTTAAGGGGCGCCGCCCCGTGCCCTTTTCCGGCGCGGATTTTTTATTGGCGTTGGCGGTGCCGGTTTGGATAAGATGCGTTTTCCTTCATGGAAGAACACATACAAATCGAGGGACGCATTTTAACGGTGCTGGCCGGGACGATGTTTCGCGTCGAACTGGACAACAAACACCAGGTCCTCGCGACCATTTCCGGCAAGATGCGCAAACGATTTGTCCGGCTCACCGTGGGCGACCGCGTGAAAATGGAAATGTCGCAGTACGATTTGAACAAGGCACGCATCGTCTGGCGGTTGGGCTGATTGATGGAGAAAAATTCGTTGTGGCCGCGCTTGCGTTTGCCAGCCGCCAGCAAGAACTATTACTGCATGAACGCCGCCATTCTTGTCGCCGCCGGCAGAGGCATCCGCATGGGCGCGGGGGTGGACAAATTGTTTCTCGAAGTGGCCGGACGTCCGGTGGTCGCGCACACCTGGCAGCGGTTCGATGACGCAAAATGCATCGGCGAAATCATCCTCGTCGTCCGCGAAGGGATGGAAACAAACTTCCCGGACCTCGCGGCAAAATTCCATTTTCAAAAACCGTTTCGCGTCGTCGGCGGCGGGAAGGAACGGCAGGATTCAGTCTGGAACGGGCTGGAAGCGTTGTCGGTGACGGCGGAAATTGTGGCCATCCAGGATGCGGCGCGTCCCTGCACCAGCGGGGAGTTGATTGCCGCCACGGTCAAGGCGGCGGATGAAAGCGGCGCCGCGGTGGCGGCGCAACCGGTGACGGACACCATCAAGGAATCCGAGGACGGCCGGTTCATCCAGCGCACGCTCGACCGGTCGCGGCTTTGGACGGTGCAGACGCCCCAAACATTCCGGGTCGAGGTGATTCGCCGGGCGCTGGCCGAAGCGCGCCGCCGCAAGTTGATTTTCACCGACGACACGGCGGCATGTGAATTGATCGGCCAGCCGGTCCGGCTGGTGTCCAGCGTGGCGCCGAATCCGAAGGTCACAGTGCCGGGCGACTTGTCATTCATCGAGACGTTGTTGAAAGGCAACAGTTGATTTTGCACCGTCAGGACAAAAACCGTTTCCCAATACTTGGTGTTCGGACGCCTTTGTGGTAGTTTCCCCCCGTTTATGAGACGACGTTTGATTTATGGCTTGGTGATCGTGGTGCTGGCATTGAATCTGGCGATTGGCGCGCGGATTTACCTGGGGTCGGCGCACGCCGCCGGCAAACAGGACGCGGTGTATCCGAATCTGGAGTTGTATGCCAACGTGCTGGAAAAAGTCCGCAAGGAATATGTGGACGGCCAGAATCTGACGTATCACGACCTGGTTTACTCATCGCTCAAGGGCATGCTCGGCTCGCTGGATCCGCACAGCGAATTCATGGACGCGAATGATTACCAGCAGTTGCAGAACGACACGGAAGGAAGGTTCGGCGGGCTCGGCCTCGTCGTTTCGATGCGGGATAATTATGTGACCGTCATCACGCCCATGGAGGATACGCCGGGATATCGCGCGGGGATTTTGTCCGGCGATCGCATCATCAAGATTGACGGCAAGAGCGCCGAGAAAATGTCGTTGACGGATGCGGTGAAACTGCTTCGGGGCGAACCGGACACGAAGGTGACGGTGACCATTCAGCGTCCGTCGTCAGGGTTGGTGAAGGATTACACGCTCAAGCGCGCCATCATCAAGATGGACATGGTCAAGGATATCAACGGTAAAAAGGACTTTCCGCTGGGCGATGATAAAATCGGCTATGTCCACATCACGGAATTCGGCGACAATGCCGGCGAAGAACTCGAAGCCGCCTTGAACAAACTGAAGGCGCAGGGGATGAAGGCGTTGATCATTGATTTGCGCTGGAATCCCGGCGGCTTGCTGGATGAGGCGGTGGAGGTGTGCGGAAAATTCCTGCCCCGCGGCCAGTTGATCGTCACCACCGAGGGGCGTGATCCCAGCCAGAATTCCGTCCGCCGCGCTGACGGCAGGGGCGACGAATTTGCCGGCAAGAATGGTTCCCCAAAGCCGATTGTTGTGCTGGTCAATCTCGGCAGCGCCAGCGCGGCGGAAATCGTCACCGGCTGTTTGCAGGATTTGCACCGCGCGGTCATCCTGGGCGAGAAAACCTTCGGCAAAGGCTCGGTGCAAAGCGTCTTTCCGCTGGATGATGGCTCGGCGTTGAAACTCACCACCGCCAAATATTACACCCCCAGTCACAAGGTCATTCACCAGCACGGCATCACCCCGGACATCGACGTGCCCATGTCCGAGGAACAGGAAGCTGCCCTGGTGCTGAAACGCGCGCCCGGCGGAATGGCGTCCCTCAGTGAAACCAACCGGATCAGCGTCGAAAACGTCCATGACATCCAGCTCGAACGCGCCCGGGACCTGCTCAAGGGCATCATGCTTTATGGCGACCGCGAGGAACAGGCGGAAAAAATGGCCGCGAAATAAGGTAGGGCCGCGCTGCTGCGCGGCCATCACCCCTGGCGGCGCAGCAGCGCCGCCCTACCCATGGCACCGATATGATTCTGTTGGCCCTTGAAACTTCCTGCGACGAAACCAGCGCCGCCGTGGTGCGCGACGGCATGGTTCTGTCCAGCGCCATCTCCTCGCAAATCAAACTGCACGCCGAGTACGGCGGGGTCGTGCCGGAACTTGCCGCCCGCGAACACCTGCGAAATCTGATTCCCATCGTGCAGACCGCGTTGCGCGAGGCGGCGGTGACGCCGGAACAACTCGACGCCGTGGCCGCCACGCAAGGGCCGGGTTTGCCGATGGCCTTGCTGGTCGGACTCAAGGCCGCGCAGGCCGTCGCGTTCTGCCTGCGCAAACCGTTCGTGGGCATCAACCATCACGAAGCACATTTGTATTCCCCGTGGATTTTCAGTGGGAACGCCGAGCACCGTCTCGGCTCGATGACAGGTTCACTCGATGCTTGCCGAGACGGTGCTCGGCGCTCCGGGCTTGCCGCCGACTTCTCCGCCTTTCAGCCGAACGTTTCGCTCATCGTCAGCGGCGGGCACACCATGCTCGTGCGGGTGGAATCCCCATTGAAACATCGCGTGCTCGGTTCGACGGTGGACGACGCCGCGGGCGAATGTTTCGACAAGACCGGCAAGCTCATGGGCCTGCCGTATCCCGCCGGACCGGAGATTGACCGGCTGGCGGAGCAGGGGAATCCCCAGGCGTTCGATTTCCCGCGCCCGATGCTGAATGATTCCGGTGATGACTTCAGCTTCAGCGGCCTGAAAACCTCCGTTCGCTATTTCCTCCGCGATCATCCGGGGATTATGGATGACGCACAACGGGTCCGCGATTTGTGCGCCAGCGTGCAGGCGGCCATCGTTGAGGTGCTCGTAAAGAAAACCATGCGCGCAGCAAAGCGAAACCATGTCCGTTGCGTGACCGCGTCCGGCGGCGTCACTTGCAATCGCGCCTTGCGCCGCGAACTCGCGCGCGCGTGCGAGCGCGAAGGTTTCGATCTGCGTCTCGCGGAGAAAAGTCTGTGCACGGACAACGCCGCGATGGTGGGCGTATTGGCGGAGTACAAACTCCGGCACGGTGTGCCGGACAGTTCGTTGGATGAGGAGATCCAGCCCGGCATGGCCCTGGGTTGACTTGCTTGCAAACCGTTTCAGTGGCCGGTGTGGTTGTTGCGTCGGCGTTAAACAGCTTTTTCGGCCGCGGCAGATGGCAGATTTTTGGCGGCATGGACAAAAGCCGTTCCGGGACTGAATCCGGAACGGCTGCAAGTCGTCAGGTTGTTCGCCTGTGGCTGCTATTGGTTCGCGCTGCTTGGAACTTCCGTTTGGTTCGTACTGCTCGGAGCATCCGGCTGGCTGGCAGTGCTTGGTGCATTCGTTTGGGTCATGCTGCTTGAAACACTCGCCTGATTTGCCGGCTGGCTCGCGCCGCTTGAAACGCCCGTCTGGCTCACCGTTTGGTTTACCGTGATATTGATTGGAACGCTCGTTTGGGCCGCGCTGCTTGGAACATTGGTGGTGATTGCAAAACTGGCTTGCTGCAGGTCACTCGACAAGTCGTTGACCACCTTCGTCAACGCCTCGTTGACGGTGGAATCAAAACTATAGAAGCCGTTAGCTTTGCCCGTGTAGGTCTTGTGCCACAGCACTTTCCCGTCCGGTGCGGTTACGCTGGTATCCAACGTGATGGTTCCCCAATTAAGGACGAGCGGAAACAGCCAGCAATAATTTCTAAAGCTGAATTTGTCCACCTTGCAGCTCAACACCGGCATTCCCCCGGCGGCATTGGCGCTTTCCACCAATGTGGCTTTATAACCGGCTTGTTCCACCGCATCTTTAAGCTGGTTCATCAATTCCTTGTCCGCCTCGCCGTTGACGGTGACCGGGGCGACGGGAATGGCAAAAACGGTAAAAGTTCCCCAGCCGATGCGATCCTTCATGTTTTCGGCGCGTTCGGTGACCCCCATCGAGCCTTTGTCGGCCATGGGGTTGGTGTTGATTTTGCCGTGTTGCAGGGTGGTCGAGCAACCGGTGGCCAAAAAACCTGCCGCCAACGCCAGGGCCAGGTTGGTTATTATTCGCGTTTTCATTTTGATTATTTTATGGTGTTCGTTGTGGTTGTGATTTGACTGCTCCAATTTGGAAATCCTTTTTCCGTTGGATATGACATCTTGACATGCTGGGTGGAAGAGTTGGTTGGTTGCCTGAATTCATTCCCGTGTCCGGCCGTTTTATTAAATCATCCCCGGTCGTCACGCCTAAAAGCGGACCCGGTACGTCAACAGGATTGCATTGTCATTCACCGTATCCATGCCGGTCGGTGTGAAACCAAGGTATTTGTACCCCAAACCGAACTCGATGGAACCGAAGTTGTAGCGGAGCCCAGCCATTCCCTGCCAGGCAAAGTCGGTTTCGCTGCCGGTCGAATCGCCACCGTCACTGGTGATGTCGAGATAACTATAATTATAACCGATACCCGCGCCTGCGAAGGCAACCCAGTTGGAACTGACCTGCCAGTGAAAAACGCCGTTGGCCATCATTGGCACCTGCGAAAAATACCCGTCTATCGAAGAGCCTCCCCCGCCGTCCGAGGCTTTATCCAGCGAGTTGACCATCAGGCCGATTTCCAACTCTGGCCCGAAGGTGAGTTGGTCATCCAGCTTGAAGGCGTAGCCTGCGGAAACATCCCATCTCACGCCGGGACTCAACGAAATCGAGGCTTCGCCAGGCACGGTCAGATCGCTCGCCAGGTTTACGCCCAAATCCATCCCCACGTAGGGTCCGGACTTTAACCCGGAACTGACCTCCCCGGCGGACATTGGTGTTGCGCCCAGAATCAGGCTGGCCGAAACAAGGAGAAGGGTAAAACGTATGAATTTGCAGGGGCATGCTTTCATGGTTTTATCAATTTGGTTAATAGCTGAATTTTGTTGGACTGCTTCCGACTAACTTTGAACTTTATAAACCGGCCAAATTGGCGGTCAAGCGGGGATGTGACGCAATCAGCAAGTAAAACATTGGATAAACATAAAAATAAATATGCTTAATATCCGCAGTGTCTTTAGGGGTTCTGGCATCGTCTGGATTTCATTCCCTATCTCGCAGCACCAACCCGGGTTTCGGGCTTTTGGACGGCGCAAATCCAATTTTGGACGTAGGGGGCTTAACCCTGAATTCCGAAGTTCCCGGCGGTGGCAAGGCGGACGAGACGTTGACGGAATGCGCCCGTCCTCGGGCGCGGCAACTGGCTTACGTCAAGCGCGGAACATTTCCCAACCGCCGGCCTGACGCACCGGACAGCGGCCGGGACTCTGTTGAATCGCGAGCTGGCGGCCGCACTCCGCCAAAGCGGAAATTCAACTTCGGAGTTCAGGTTTGGGTTTATCCCGGGCTGGACGGATTCAGAACGTCAGGCTCAATCCTCCCCGGGCGCCCACATAACCGAAATTCGTGAACAGGTTGTTGTGCTCGCCGGAGTAGGTGGTGGACAGAAAACCGACGCCGCCGGCATCGACCTCGCCAAACAGGCTCAGATTTTTCCGCAGGCGCACCTTTAAACCGACACCAGCATAGCCGTCTGCACCCTCCAGATAGTCCCGGGTGATGAAGCCGTAATTTGGAGAATCCACCGGCTCGCGATATTCCCAGCTCATCCATAGCAGGCTGGCGCCGGTGGCAAAATAGGGTTGCCAGGCCGCTTCCGGGGCGGTGAAGCGGTATTGCCAGACAATTCCCAATTCCAAAAAAAATGGCTGGTGCGCCTGGACATCGGCCGGGCTGCCGTGTTTCAGTTCAACCACTCCGCTGCTGAACGCGGCGTCCAGCGCGATGTGTTCGTTCAGCATCTTCCCGAACGAAAGTGTCGCCAGCGTCAACCAGTCATAATCGCCATTCAACGGACGCCGGTAACCCATTGTCGTGTCCAAATGATATAAATCGCTTCCATTTGTCCGGGCTGGCTGGTTCCACGGAACGGCGGCGTTGGTCGGTGGTTGCACTGCCTGGCTTGAAGTTGCCACCGTCTCATCCGGAACCGAATTTGTTGCCGGGAGAATGATCTTCTGTGCCAGGGCACTGTGCAAAGACGCGCCAAGCAACAGACACAGGATGGACGAAATGGATTTTTTCATGCCGGCGTTGCGTTTGAGCGTTGCCAATTCTTCATCCAAAGGCAACCGCCAAAACCCGTTGTGGATTCTGGGAGCGCCGACGTCTCGTCGGCAGGTTGGAACTGTCTGTCCCCTGCCGGGTGCCGGCGGAACCCCGGCGCTCCCAGGAGGTGAAGAAAAAATCCTTTCGTCACCAGTTTCCCCCGCTGGTTGCGATTGAGGACATGGAATCCCGGCTGATTGTGGCTGGGGTGGTCATTTTCTTCGGTTCAACAGCGACCAGCCGTCATTCTCGGCGGCAGGAACAAAATTCGTTTTAAGATATTGATGGTTCAACAACGACAATGTTTGCAATTCCATGATGCTGTAGGGGTGTTTCGGAATCAGAAGTGTTTGCACCTGGCCAAATATCGTCTCGGAAGGAAGCCGGTGGTCGGTGTTGTACGTGGCTTCGGCAAAGAACCAGGACGCTTGTCCCTTCGCCGGCGGCGTTCCCGTCAGGAAGGGAAACAAGTTGAACATGTCCAGCACCGCAATGGCGCTGTTGGTCCGGCCGGTCTGGCGGAGCAAATCGAGCCCTTTATTCAACTGATGCGCATACGCACCGCCAGGCTCCAGGAAAAGTTTGTCAGCTCCCTTTGCCTGAATGGTTTCAATATGCGGTGGCCTCAGGTTATGAACGAACGCCATGACGTAGCCCGAGCCGAGAACGAGCAGATGCACCCCAACGGCAACGGAAGCCCAGGCACGCAGGCCCCGTTTTTGCGAAAGGCATGCCAGGCACAGCCAGATCAATGGCAGCGTCGGCAGCGATGACGCGTAGGAGTTGAACCAATTCTGAATCAAATCCACCGCCAGTATTCCGGCAATCAGCCCGGCGCCAACCCAGGATTCCCACCAGAACAACCCAATGACAACCAGCAGCAACTCGGCCCAGTTGGAATGGATCACCCTGATCATATGAAGTCCCATCGCCGGCCAGCCGTTGCAATCAACGCCCTGAAAATCCCTTTCGGAATGATACAAAAACATATATTCCGAGCGGGCGGCAGCGGCCATGCGGAGGTCGCGGAACATCGCGGCCAGGTCAATCTGGAACAAAAGGACAAACGCAACCGACCACAACAGATAAAATCCAGCCAGCCAGGCCAGGAACTTCGGCCCTACGGTTCCGCCGCTGCGCCGGGCTGCAATCAAACCCAACAGAATGAAGCCCGATCCGACCGCAAAATAATTCAGTTTGTAGAACGTCAACCAAACCAGTATCCCGGCCAGCAGAACGGCATCGCAAACTTTCTTCACCCTGGACAGTGGCACCAGCAGGCACAGGCAGCAGAGACCGATGGCGGCCCAGTTCACCGAACCTTCGGCAATGATGAAGGGCGGTTCGCCGAAATAAACCGGGTTGGCGGCCAGCAGGCTGCTGAGTCCGATGCCCAGCATGCATATGCTCCAGTTGAACCGCGGCGGCTTCAACAGACGGAAAGCCAGAATCGAAATAACCACGAAAATCAGGGCGTTCCCTCGATTGACAATTTGCATCGTGGGGCCAAACAACTTCAATGCGACGAGATAGGGCAGAAAGAAAGCCAGGCCCATCGCCGAACTGAAATCGGTGTGAATTTTCAGTCCGGAAGCCAATGCCCAGGTGCCGGGGATGGGGGCGAAGAAATCATTCTGCAATGGGCGCGGACTGAGCACGACCGGGCCTGGGATACAGAGGAGGATTACGCCGACCGCACACCAAACGAAGAGCAGAATAATGGCGAGGCGATTGGTCACACCTGGACGATAATGGAAACAGCGTTGCTCATCAACGATATGATATGCGATCGGACCTCCCCCTGATGATTATTGAACCGGCCGCGCGAAAAATCCTTTCGCCAGAAGCTTCCCCCGCCGGTTACGATTGTTGCGCATGGCCGACCGTTTGCCCATTTACGAAATTGAGCGCGACATTATCGCCCGCCTGAAAACCGACCGGCGGCTGATTTTGTCCGCGCCGACCGGTTCCGGCAAATCCACGCAGGTTCCCCAGATGCTCCTCAAGCATGGGCTGCTGGGCAACGGGCAGGTCGTGGTTCTCCAGCCACGGCGCCTGGCCACACGCCTGCTCGCGTCGCGCGTGGCGCAGGAACTCGGTGTCCAGCTTGGAACCGAGGTCGGCTACCAGATCCGCTTCGAAAATGTCACGTCGCCGCAGACCAGAATCCGGTTTGTGACGGAAGGGGTGCTGCTGCGGCAGATGATTGACGATCCGGATTTGCGCGGCGTTTCCGTTGTGATTTTCGACGAATTTCACGAACGCCATCTTTACGGCGACATCACCCTGGCACGCTCGCTCGACTTGCAGGAGCAGCATCGGCCCGACCTGAACCTCATCGTCATGTCCGCGACGCTCGACGCGGATTTATTGGTGGACTATCTTTCCCAATGTAGCAACGGACGTGAGTCCGCTCATTCTTCTTTGCTGGAAAGTCAGAGCCGACTTACGTCGGCTGCTACAAATAATATCAACTGCTCGGTTCTCTCCTCCGAAGGCCGCGTGTTTCCGGTCAAAATTGAATACGCGGCGGAGCCGGGTTACGTGGACAAGCGTCCCGTTTGGGAGCAGGCGGCCGAGGCGTTTGGTCACTACGTCGGCTCCGGCGGGGAGGGCGACGTGCTGGTGTTCATGCCGGGCGGTTATGAGATTTCGCAGACCATCGAGGCCATCCGGCACACTTCGGAGTCGAAAGGTTTTATCCTGTTGCCATTACACGGCGAACTTTCCCCCAAGGACCAGGACGCCGCGGTGGCTCGTTACGGCCAGCGCAAGGTGGTCGTTTCCACCAACGTGGCCGAGACGTCGCTGACCATTGACGGCATCCGGCTGGTGATCGACAGCGGGCTGGCGCGCATTCCGCGTTATGATCCATACCGCGGCATCAACACGCTGCTCATCGAGAAAATCAGCCAATCGTCCGCCGACCAGCGCACGGGCCGGGCGGGCCGCACCGCGCCGGGCGTTTGCATGAGATTATGGTCGCGGGAGGAACATGGCCACCGCGCGGCGCAGGAACTGCCGGAAATCAAGCGGCTTGACCTGGCTGAAGTGGTGCTCATGCTCAAGGCGGCCGGGGTCGAAGATTTGCGGAAATTCCGCTGGCTCGAGCCGCCGGACGAAGCAAGCCTCTCCCACGCGGAGGAATTGTTGCTGGATCTGGGGGCGCTCCAACGTAGGACACGCGTCTCGCCTGTCTCAAATCAATTTTCCGCTCAAGCGGAACAGAAAGTTGGAGACAGGCTGGAAGCCTGTCCTACGTTAATCACCCCCATCGGGCGCAAGATGCTCGCGTTTCCGCTGCATCCGCGTTACTCGCGCATGCTGCTCGCCGCCCACGAGTACGGCTGCGTCCATCAAGCCTGCCTTGTCGCTGCGCTCACACAGGGCCGCGATTTGCTGCTCCGCAACGTGGACCGCGACACAAACTCGTTCCGCGAGGATTTGCTTGGCGAGAAGGCGTCGTCGGATTTCTGGATTCTCATGCGCGCGTGGACCTATGCGGCCAAAA
>JBEKSU010000067.1:0-15251 GCA_049516755.1 Verrucomicrobiota bacterium
CCGGAAATTTTCCCGCGCGGCAGCAACACGATGGACGGGATGCCGGCCGCGGCGCAGTACGTCGCCAGCGCCGCCGAGGTGTCGCCGGTGGAGGCGCAGACGACGGCCTTGATGGGCGCGCCCTCGGAAATCATCTGCTTCACCTGTGACACGAGCACCGTCATGCCGAGGTCCTTGAACGAGCCGCTGTGGGTGTTGCCGCAAAGTTTGATCCAAAGTTCGTTCACCCCGATTATTTTTCCGAAGCGTTCGGCCCAGAAAAGATTGGTGCCACCTTCGTAAAGTGAAACGACGTCGTCGTTCTTGATTTGCGGCAAAATCCATTCCTTCTTGCCCCATACGCCGGAGCCATAGGGCCATTCATTGCCTTTGTAGCGCTTCTCGAAAAGTTTTTTCCAGCCCGCGGCGCTGCGGCGTTTGAGCGCCCTGAGGTCGTGCTGCACCTCCAGCAGCGAACGGCAGCGCTGGCATTGGTACACGATGGAGTTCAGCGGGTAGGTTTGCCCGCACTCCGGATTGATACATTGAAACCAGGCTCGATATGACATGGTCATCTTTCCTGTGCCGCGTGCGGTCCGGTGTTTTTAACCGGTACTGCCACGGCATCATTTACGCGCCACAACATGGACATGCGCTTCGTTGTTTTCAAGAAAACAGCGGCCGCCAGCCGAAAAATTAGGATCGTTACTACGCCGGGTAAGTGATCGCTGGCGGCCGGGGGAAGAACGGCAGTATTTTAAACAGCGCCCATTTTCCGCTCGCGTCAGACCCGGCGCAAACCTATTCTATCGCGCCATGAAGCCAAAATTTTCAGCCTGGTCGTTTCTGCTTGTTTTCACTTTCGCTCTTTCCGCCGCCGCCGCGATGCCGAAGTTTGACATGCCGCGGGTGCAGGAACCAAAAATCCCGAAGCGGACGGTGTCCATCACTGACTTTGGCGCCGTGCCGGACGGCAAGACGCTCAACACGGAGGCCTTTGCCAAGGCCATTTCCGCGCTCGCCGACAAGGGCGGCGGGCGGGTGATTGTTCCGCCCGGCCTGTGGCTGACCGGCCCGATTGGTTTGAAGAGCCACGTGGAACTGCACTTGGATGAGGGCGCGCTGGTGGTGTTCAGCCCGGACTACAGCCTGTATCCGCCCATCCAGCTGGACATGAAAGGCCGCTCGCGCACCGTGACCACTTCGCCCATCCATGGCGAAAATCTGGAAGACATCGCCATCACCGGCAAGGGGGTCATGGACGGTTCGGGCGACGCTTGGCGGCCGGTAAAAAAATATAAAATGACCGAAACCCAATGGAAACAACTGCTCGCTAAAACCAACAGCGTCTTGGATAACGGCAATCTGTGGTGGCCATTGCGTGAGGCAAAAGAGCGCGAGGGGAAGGAAAACGCCCGCCCGAATCTGTTGAAGCTCGTCAACTGCCGTCGGGTGCTGCTCGAAGATGTAACATTCCAAAATTCACCGTGCTGGACCCTCAACCCGGTCCTGTGCGAAGACCTGACTCTTCGCAACGTCAGCGTGCGCAATCCATGGTATTCGCAGAATGGTGACGGCCTGGACATTGAGAACTGCCGGAACGTCGTCGTGCGCGGCTCGTGTTTCGACGTGGGTGACGACGGTATCTGCCTGAAATCCGGCGCGAACGAGGAAGGCCGCCGCCTCGGCGTGCCGACCGAGAATTTGCTGATTGAAGATTGCGTCGTCTATCACGCCCACGGCGGCGTGACCATCGGCAGCGAAATGTCCGCCGGCGTGCGCAACGTGCGCGTCAACAACTGCCTCTTCCTCGGCACCGACGTCGGCCTGCGTTTCAAGAGCCAGCGCGGCCGCGGCGGCGTGGTGGAAAAAATTTACATCAGCAACGTCCGCATGACCGATATCGCCACCGACGCCATCGGGTTCGACATGTATTACAGCAACCAGGCACCGGGTGAAGGCGGCGAAAGCGCCCCGGCTGAAATCGTGCCCGTCACTGAAAAGACGCCGCAGTTCCGCGACATCTACATCGAGAACGTGATTTGCCGCGGCGCGCGCCGGGCGGTCGCGTTGCAAGGCCTGCCCGAAATGCCGATCCGCGGCATTCATTTGAGCAACGTTTCCCTCACGGCTGTAAACGGCATGGCTTGCACGGACGCGCAGGACATCACGCTCAACCACGTTGAGATTCTCAATTCCCATGGTCCGGTGATGAACCTGCTCAACAGCCGGGACGTGTCGGTTGACCATCTAACTTACGCTCCCGGTGACGGGGCGGTGATCAAGGCGGACGGGACCAACAACACCGCCGTCATCAAGCACACCGATTTGAAGGCCGGCCGGCCGGACTTTGATCTGTCCAACGGCGCGGCTGCTGAAAATTTAAAAGTCGAATAACCGGCTTCCATCTTGTAGAAGTCGAGTTAACGAGACTCGTGGCACTCACAGAGCGCCCCGGTCCAATAATGTTATCCCCTGTGCGGCCAAACGCACGGGGTGTGCATCCCAACGCACACTTCCAGCCCGGGGCGAACGGGTGTAATGAGACCACGAACTGGAAATTATAATTATGAAACCAATTATCCCCGTGGAATTGAAAAATAATTTCCCACTATTGGGACTCGAAGGCAGATACGGAAGATCTTTCTTCGGCAAAAGCAGGAGTTTGACCATGAAACCAATGAAACGACTCACGATGACTGTAGCGGCTTGTTGGATGCTCGGTTTTGTTTTTGCGCAAGTGCCGCCAGCCCGGGGTGGTGTTCCTGATACTGCGAGCGCTGCGACGTTACACCATGAAAGACAGGAGATTCAGAAGCCGGGAGAGTTTGTCAATATGGAGACCAACAAACCGGGGATGGTGCAGGGAATCGAAGCCATTCAGAAGCTTGGAGAATGCATGCTCAAGATGGATGACCTCCAGACTCAAGGCTTCATCGACGGGCCAACCGTTGGCTCGCTGGATGAATCTGCCTGGTCAATGATTGAAAAGGTGGCCACCGCTCTATCCGGCGCCACGGATTGCCACAGCATCGCGGACCTCATCACCGAAGTAAACGCAACCGGGCTGAAGCAAAATAAGCAAAGGCAACTGACCAACCTGCTTGGCGAGGCGCAAGTAGATATTGACCAGGCCCAAGCCCAGCTCAAGGCAGGGAAATACGGAAAAGCCTTGTCGGCGCAATTCGCCGCGATCCAGCAACTGGGCGAGTTCATCGAGCGAGTGGACTGGTTTCAGCAACAGGGTCTGATTGACAGTCCGACCGCCGACGCATTGGAAACGTGTGCAATGAATCTCGTGGGAACAGTTCATGCCAACTCGAGTGCCGGCCTGGTTGCCTACTATCCGTTTAATGGAGATGCGAATGATGCCAGCGGCAGTGGGAATGACGGAACTGAGGTCGGGGCAATGTTCCAAACCTATGGCACCGCCGGCAAGATGGCTCTGCAGGTGAGCGGTAACATATCATCCTATGTCATGGTTCTACGCTCCGCTTCCCTAGAGCCAGCGGATGCGATTTCGATCTCAATGTGGGTCAAAGGTGTGCCCGGGGAACCCTGCGGACAGGGTTGGGGAACGATCCTCCGGAAAGCTGACAACTGTTCACCGGGCTACTTCATTCGCGGCTGCAACGGCGACACAATCTTTGAGTTGGACGGTGCAGGTCCCTGTTGGGCAGCATCGTACAAAGGGTATGTTGGTTTTCTGACGTTCACCGGGACAAGTTGGCAACATATTGTTGCGACCTACTCCTGCACCGATGGATTGATGAAAAGCTACGAAGACGGCTTGCTCGTCAAGCAAATGCCCTTGGTGGCGAGCCAACTGATGCACTCCGGAAACCTATTCATCGGAGGCGCTGCCGTGGCGGGCGACGATGGCGGTTTCAACGGTTTGATCAACGAAGTTCGGATTTACAACCGTGCCCTCTCCGCCGCAGAGGTTCAGCAGCTTTATCTTTCAGGTTCTGGTTCTCACCCGTAAGATGCACACTGTAAACTGCGACTTGGGTCGTGCGGATTGTCGCTTCGCGAGATGACAGGCTACAAGCCTTCAGCGCCGCCCCAGCCGTTCCAGCAGCTTCGCGTGAATCCCGCCGAAGCCGCCATTGCTGAACACCACGATGATGTCGCCGCCTTGCGCGTTCCTGGTGACGTGCGACACGATGGCATCCACATCCGGCAAATAAGCGGCGTTCTTTCCCGACATCTTCAAATCCTGCATCAGCTTTTCGGGATTGAGCCGTTCTTCCGGCACGAGTTGTTCCAGCCGGGCGACTTCGGAAACCACGACCGCATCGGCGTCGGCAAAGGCGGTGGCCAGTTCGGATTGAAAGACATTGCGCCGGGTGGTGTTCGAGCGCGGCTCGAAGACGGCCCAGATCTTTTCCCGCGGATATTTCAGGCGCAGCGCCTTCAGCGTCTCGCGGATGGCCGTGGGATGATGGCCGAAATCGTCCACCACCGTCACACCGCCGGCAATGCCGCGCACTTCCATCCGGCGTTTGATGCCCTTGAACGTGTCGAAGGCGGACTGGATCTGCTGGTTTTTCAACCCGCAATGCTTGGCGCAAGCGACAACCGCCAGCGCGTTCCGCACGTTGAGTTCGCCAACCAGGTTCAGGTGGAACTTGAAGCTCGGGATTTCAAATTCCGTCGCCGTCGGACCGTAGCGCAGGTTGAAGGCGTGGACGGCGTTTCCTTCGCCGAGGCCGAACCGCTTGACCGGACAATGCGTCACCTCAAGCAGCGCGGCGAGGTTCGGGTCATCGCCGTTGCCGAGCAACAGGCCGTTGCGCGGGATGATCCGGATAAAATGCGAGAACGTTTTTTTGATCGCGTCGAGGTTGTCAAAAATGTCCGCGTGATCGAACTCGAGGTTGTTGACGATGCCGATTTCCGGCAGGTAATGCACAAACTTGCTGCGCTTGTCGAAAAACGCGGTGTCGTATTCGTCGCCCTCGATGATGAACCATTCGGAGTTCGTGAACCGCGCGCCCTGGCTGAGATTGTTCGGGATGCCGCCGATGAGGTAGCTTGGATTCAGCCCGTTGTGCTCGAACACCCAGGTCAGCAGCGAGGTCGTCGTGGTCTTGCCGTGCGTGCCGGCGACGACGATGGAGCGTTTGCCGCGGATGAAAAATTCCCGGAGCAGTTCCGGCAACGAACAATAACGCAGCTTGTGGTCGAGGGCGAACTCCGCCTCGGGGTTGCCGCGGGAAATCGCGTTGCCAATGACGACCAGGTCGGGCTTGTACGCGAGGTTCCGTTCCGCGTACCCGTTTACCGCCTCGATTTTCCGTTCGGCGAGGAACGTGGACATGGGCGGATAAACATTCTGGTCCGAGCCGGTGACGGCGAACCCTTTTTCCTGCATGGCCACCGCGGCGGACGCCATCGCCGTGCCGCCGATGCCGGTGAAATGGACCGATTTGATTTCCGATGAAAACATTGCGGGAAAGATTAACCGCCAGGACGCCAAGGCACAAAGTTTTTTGAGCTTGCGGGCCTTCGGCGGGAGGCATACCTGCGGGCCGGCGATCGTCATCCTGCTGGAAAATCTTCAAATGTATTGAAAGAAACGCGTCGCTTTTTACGAGTAATCGTTATATGAGTTGTGTCATGACGTCGCTGGTGGAAGATCCGATTCCCACGCGTTACTCGCTTCTGAGCCGCCTGGAAGACCGGGGCGATCAGGATAGTTGGAAGGTTTTTTTCGACACCTACTGGCGGTTGATTTACTCGGTGGCCATCAAGACGGGGCTGACGGAAGCCGAGGCCCAGGACGTGGTCCAGGAAACCATCATTTCCGTTGCCCGGGACATCCACAAATTCAAGCGCGATCGCACGCTGGGTTCGTTCAAGGGCTGGTTGCGAAACATCATCCGCTGGCGGATTGCCGACCAGTTGCGAAAACGCACCCGCGCCAGTTGGGGAGATGCTTCCCAAACCGGAGCGGACCAGCCGCGCCCGGACGTGGCGGAAATTCCCGACCCGGAGGGCGAAGCGGCTGAATCCGTCTGGGAAGAGGAGTGGCAGGCCAATCTGCTGAAAGCCGCGATGCAAACCATCAAACCGCGCGTCAAGGAGGAACACTATCAAATCTTTGATTTATACGTGATCCAGCAATGGTCGGTGGGGAAAGTGGCCCGGACGCTGAGGGTCAACGTGGGGCTGGTTTATCTGGTCAAATATCGCATCTCGGCGTTGCTCAAAAAGGAAATCCGCCGGCTGGAGGAAAAATGGAATCAGCCCTGACGAAACCGGAGCCATCATGAACGAACCCTCCCATCCGGCCGGTGAAGCATCGGCCGCGGCTGCCCCGCCGGCAGTCCCGCTGGTCGTTCCGGATCACGAACTCATCCGGGTCATTGGCGGCGGGAGCAGTGGCGAGGTGTGGCTGGCCCGGAACGTTCTGGGAACCTACCTCGCCGTCAAGATTGTGTATGCCCGGGCGTTCGAGCAACACCGGTTTTTTGAACGCGAGTTTGACGGCGTGTTGAAATTCGAACCGGTTTCGCGGTTGCACGATGGGTTGATGGACATCCTCCAGGTGGGATGCAACGACGCGGCCGGATATTTTTATTACGTGATGGAACTCAGTGATGATGTCAGAACCGGCCAGGTCATCGTTCCCGAACAATACTGCCCCCGCACCCTGGGTTATGATTACCGTTGGCGTCGGCGCCTGACCATCGGCGAATGCATCCGGCTGGGCGCGGCCATTGCCTCGGCCTTGGGTTATCTGCACCGGCACGGCCTGATCCATCGCGACGTCAAGCCTTCCAACATCATTTTTGTGAATGGTTTTCCCAAACTGGCGGACGTGGGATTGGTCTCGGAACTGTCCACACCCGGTTCGCAAGTGGGCACGGAAGGATTCATCGCGCCGGAAGGCGCCGGCACGGCGCAAGCGGATATCTATTCACTCGGCAAGGTCCTGTACGAAATCAGCACCGGCAAGGATCGCAATGAATATCCGGCGTTGCCGGCGCCGCTGGAGGACAGCGCCGAGGACCGGGACCTGGTCCATTTCAACAAAATCGTCCTGAATGCCTGCCGCGCCGACCCGCGCCAGCGGTATAAATCCGCCGATGAGATGATGACCATTCTGCTGGCGTTCCAATTCAGCCGCTACGATCCGCGCTTCGACAATGTCCGTCAGCGGTTGATTTGGGCCATCAGCACCTTTGGTCCGTATATTGGCTTTTGTGTCATCGTCGGCATGCTCTGGCGGCTGATTTGGCTGCTGAGGCACACCCACCACTGACCGAAGGCTTTAGGCTTAACCTTGAGTTGCTTTCCCGCGTCCAAAATGGGAGAAATGAACCCGCAAACAACTTTGAACACGCTTCTTCTTAATCGAATTTACTCCATTTTGGTACCTGCCGTTTGCGCGTTTGCCCTGCTGGCGCGCGCGGAGGTGACGACCAATTCGCCGACCGAATGGATTGATCCTGATACCGGCCATCGCGTTGTCCAGCTTTCGCGCGAGCCGGGCAGCCAGAGCCTTTACTTCAATCTCAACGCCTTCACGCCGGACGGGCAAAAGATGATCATCACCACGCCGACCGGTATCTCGGCCATCAACCTGAAAACACGGGCCATCGAAAAAATCGTGGACGGTCACACCCGAATCATCATGGTTGGTCACAAGACCGGCCGGGTTTATTACAGCCGGGACGACACGGTTTACGCAACCGACCCCGAAACCAGGGCCACGCGCGAAATCGCCAAGCTGCCGCCGGGCGGTTCGGTGTCCGCCTTCAACGCGGACGAAACGCTGCTGGCGGGAACCATCACACGTCCGGACAATTCGGCAACCAACGAAGAGAACGTGGATGTGGTCACCAACCGGTTGGTGACCGAACAACCCCGGAGCAAGGCCCGAAACATTGAAAACCGGTTTGACAACCATCTGCCGATGGAACTTTTCTTCCTCAAGATCCAGACCGGTGAAATCAGGAAATACGACCGATGCAACGACTGGCTCAATCATCTCCTGTTTTCACCCACCGACCCAAATCTCCTGATGTTCTGTCACGAAGGGCCGTGGCAAAAGGTGGATCGCATCTGGACCATCCGCACGGATGGGACCGGGCTGACAAACATCCACAAACGCACGATGGTCATGGAAATTGCCGGACACGAATTCTGGGGTGCCGATGGCCAGACCATCTGGTATGACCTGCAAACGCCGCGCGGCGAGGATTTCTGGGTGGCGGGTTACAACGTTACGACCGGCCAGCGGACGCGGTATCATCTCCAGCGCGACGAATGGTCGGTGCATTTCAACGTGTCGCCTGATGGAAAACTGTTCTGCGGCGACGGGGGCGGCGCCGGCATGGTTGCCCATGCTGAAAACGGCAAATGGATTTACCTGTTCCACCCGCAACTCGTGCCGGATACCACCGGAACCAACATTGACGAGACCAGCCTCGTTCGCCCCGGGGTGTTCAAGGCCGAGCGGCTGGTGAACATGAGCCGGCACAATTATGCGCTGGAACCCAACGCGATGTTTTCGCCGGATGGAAAGTGGGTCATCTTCCGGTCCAACCTGAGCGGCAAAAGCCAGGTCTATGCTGTTGAGGTGAAAAAGGCGGACGAGAAGTGACCCGGCGGTGGTGAGGCTCAATCCTCCTCCGGCGGCGGATTTTCCCATTCAGGATAAACCTCCGGTTTGAGCTGGCCGCGGCGGATCAGTTCCTGCAGGTCGCGGATGATGGTGCGGCGGGCCACCTTGAATTCGCGGGCGAGCGCCGAGATATTCGGGCGTTCCTTCGATTTTTCCAGCTGTTCCCGGATGTGGTTCTGGCGGGCGAGGCGGTCGGTGGAGCGGCTGAACAATTCCTGCGCGTCCACGCGGCGCGAGCGTTCCAGCGCTTCAAACTGCCGGACCACCTCGGTTTCACCGCACTCCTTGAGCGCGGTTTCCACGGTGCGCCGAAGGGCGTGGACATCCACCGGCTTGGGCAGGCAGTAGTGGGCGCGGCGCGGGCCTTGGAGCGCCGCCATCTGCTGGCGCACTTCCAGCGCGCCGGAGACGATGATGATGGGCACGTGCGGCAGCAGTTCCTTGAACTCCGGCAGGAAATCCAGTCCGAGTTCGCCTTCCGAAAGCACATGATCCAGGATCAGCAAATGCGGCGGGCTCTGCCGGATTTGGGCCAGCGCCCCGGTGCCGTTTTTCACGCGCACGAGTTGGCACTTCGCCAGCGCCTCCTCGTAGATTTCGTATTGCAGGTCGTCGTCTTCAACAATCAGGATGAAAGGTGAGTTCATGGGAATGGGCAGAAATTGGACATCGAACATCCAACACTCAACATCGAACTCCCAACAAGTCGGCCAGCGCGAGATTGCCTGGCTTCGAGCATTGGATGTTGGGCGTTGAATGTTGGGCGTTGAATGTTCATTTTTTCGTTTCCATCACCGCTTCCCGCACCGGCAGGATGAGGGTAAATGTGCTGCCCCGGTCCACGGCGGATTCCACCGCCAGGCCCGCCTCCATTTTTTTGGCCAGTTCATACACCATCGAAAGGCCCAGGCCGGTGCCGCGCCGGGTGGACAGCGCCTTGGTCGTGAAAAACGGCTCAAAGATGCGCGGCAGATTTTCCGGCGGAATGCCGCAGCCGAAATCGCGCACGGATACCGAGACATAAGCGGCGGCGGATGGCGGGGTGAGCACCAGTCCGCCCGGCAGCCGCTCCAGCCGTTGCGTGGCGAGGACCAGCTGCCTGCGTGTGGTCATGGCTTCGGCGGCGTTGAAAATAAAATTCAGCAGGATCTGCTGGATGAAATTTTTCGAGGCCCAGGCCTCGGGCAGGTCCGGGGCGGGTTCAAATTTCACCTCCACCTCGCGCAGGAAACGGTCGCCCAGCAGTTTGAGGGTTTCCTGGGTGACGGCGTTGAGGTTGCACGGGGCGGGCTGTTCGCCGGCGCCGCCGCTGAAGCCCAGCATGGCATTCACGATGCCCGAACCCTGTTCCACCACGGTCTTGATGCGGTCCACGCGCGTGCGGATTTTCTGCGGATTGTCCGGGTTCTCCTCGATGAGCTGGGCGGATCCCTTGATGATGGAAAGGATGTTGTTGAAGTCGTGCGCGATGCCGGCGGCGAGCGTGCCCAGGGCGTTCATCTTCTGGCTGTGCAACAATTCCTGGCTGGCGATTTCGAGTTTGCGGGTGCGCTCGGCGACCTTCTCTTCCACCTCGGCGTAGCTGCGGAGCAATTGCCGGTGGCGGTTGAATGCCAGCGCGGCGAAGAACAGCGCCACGGCCGCGCCCGCCAGCGCGATGAGGACCAGCCGGATTTCCCGGTACCACGGCAGGGTCACCACAAATTCAACCTGCGCCGGCCTGGGGTCGATGTTCCCGTTGCGGTCCATGGTGCGCGCCTGGCAGACATGCCGGCCGGCCGGCAGGTCGGAAAAGGAAAAGGCATGCATTTCCGTGAAGGGTGACCAGTCGCGATAATCCAGTTTGTAGGAGTAAAGCAGCCGGTCCGGGGACGTAAATTTCCATTTATCCTGCCCGCTGAATGCGAGCAAAATGGTGTCGCCTTCGCGGATGCGCAGTTGCCGGTCGGCCGGCTTTTCAATGAACGTGCGCGGCGGGTCCGTGTCGGCTTCGGGATGATACAGGCTCAATCCGTGCGGTGTACCGGCCCAGATGTTCCCGTGCTGGTCCTCAAAAATCTCATGCACGGTGGCGTCGGGCAGCCCGTCCTCCCGGCTGTTCTCGATCCAGACTTTCTGGAAGTAACGATGAACGCCGGCGTCATCGGCCACCCACACCGTGCCGTCGCGGGCGCAGTGGAGGGCATTGATGTGGTCGAAACTGGCGTGCAGGGATGACCAGTCGTGCCCGTTGAATTCCCAAAGGTCGTTCTGCGTGGCGCACCAGATCCGTCCGTCAGGCAATTCCGTGAAGTAAAGGACCACATCAGGCACGGCGTGGTCCGAAACCGGGAATGCCCGCCACTTTTTCTCGTGATACCAAGCCACGCCCAGGTCGCCGCTCAACCAGAGATCGCCGTTCTGCGCGGCAAACAGGGTGGAGCAAACGCCGACCGCACCCGGGGGGGGCGGCGGGTCGGTCAGCGGTTGGTATTGGACCCCGTCGAACCGGTCGAAATAACAAGTGGTGTATTTCCCGGTGACCGCTTCGGAATTCCAGCATTGGACACCCAGACTGCCGTCCCGCAGCAGGCCCAGCGGCTTCATGTGCCGGGCACCGTCCGGGAGATGGAGGCCGGGGCTGAATGTGCCTGAATCCGGATCGAACCGGAGCGGATACTCAACCGCGTCCAGCAACAAGGTTCCGTCCTTGAGCGGAAACAGCGTGCGGACGGACTGCGCGTCGTGCGTCGCGGATTCCGGCAACGCAAACTCGCCGTGCGTTTCGCCTTGCAGCGAATGCAGCCGGCCGTCGGCGACAAACCAAAGCCGGCCGGCGTCATCCGCGAGGCAGTGAACCAGGGAATTGAGTTGCTGGAGCGGGCGGGGATTGCGCCAGAGGGGCGGAGCGTAATGAAACAAGCCGGCGGAAGTGGCCACCCAGAAGGTGCCGCCGGGTTCCATCGCCATATCATAGAACCGGCGGGCGGAAATATCCTGGTCCTCCGCCAGCCCGGCCGCGCCCGGCGCCTGCCGAAGCAGGGCATCCGATGTCAGAACCCATAATGCCTTGTTGTCGCTCCGCCACGCGCACCGGGGTTTTTCCACGCCGGCCGGCTGCGCCGTCCATCCGGTGCCGTCAAAACGCGCTACGACGGACTGTCCGCCGGCGGTGGAGTCGGCGATAACAGTGACGCCACCTTCGTCGTCCTCGCGCGGCTCGCGGAGGTTATGGATTTGCAGCGATTCCGGCGGGAGGTAATCGCTCCACCAGGCGTTGTCGAGTTTTGACACCTTGCCCAGGCCCCGCTCGCCGGCGATCCACAGTCCGCCGTCGCGCGCCACCACCATGTCCGTGAATTTTCCGAGACGCGTCTGATCGCATCGGAGCGATATCCGGACTTGGGGATGTTCTGGATTTTCCACGTTGAAATCCAACAACCGGTCGTCGCACAAAAACAAAACCTGGCCCTGTCGGGCCGGATAGAACGACGCAATCGCGTTGGATTCGGCGGCGATTGCCGGGAGCGGGAACGCCAGCCAGTCACCCGGTTTGACTTCCTGGAGCAAGCCGTTCGGAACCATCGCCCAAAGCTGGCCGCCGGGACCTTCGGAAACGCCATATGCTGGTTCCGACACGGATATGGACTTCACATCGTAACCATCCAGTTCGGTGACAAATGACCGGTTACGGTGCAGGACTTCAACCTTCCCGTTCGGTGCCACCCAAACCGAGACGCAGGCGGATTGATGCATCCCATCGTCAACTTTGTACACGCGCCAATAAGAAGCGCTCTGGCCGAGGCCTGCCTGCGCCAGCGCCAGAAGAGCGGTTACCAGAAGGAAAATGCGCCACCGAAACTTCATTTTCGCCAATCTGTTTTTGGATTGCGCCGGATTATCCACCGATTCCGGCGGGTGTGCAATCAAATGCACAGGTGTGCATCCAAACGCACAGTTCCCTCAAACTGGGACCAGAAGTAAAACAAGACAGGTGTTATTATGAAGCGGCAAATTCAAATACGGGTTTCGTGGCCGGAACGCTTGAAATTTCAGGTGCGGGTGAAAATCAACCCTTCAACTTCCGCTCCAGAATTTCACCGGCGAGTGCCGGGTTCGCCTTGCCCTTGCTCAGTTTCATCACCTGGCCCTTGAGAAAGTTCAGCGCGGCGGCCTTGCCGGACTTGAAATCGGCCGCCGGGCCGGGATTGGCGGCAATCGCCTCGTCGCAGAATTTTTCAATCGCGCCGGTGTCGCTCACCTGCGCCAGACCTTTTTCCTGAACGATGGCCGCCGGTGACTTGCCGGTGTCGAACATTTCAGCGAACACCTGCTGCGCGGCGGAACTGCTGATGGTTCTGGCCTCGACCAATCCGGCCAGCTCGACGATGGCTTCCGGTTTGAATTTCAAATTGGCCAGTGTAATTCCCGTGGCAGCCGGCGTAAGTCGGCTCTGATCAATGGCGGGGTCTTCAGATGGAGCCTCCTCACGTCGGCTGCTACTTTCAGCGAGCTTCGCGCGGAGGTTATTGATGACCCAATTGGCAATGGATTTCGGGTTCTTCGCCTGTTTCGCAATGCCTTCAAAATAATTTCCCAGCGGCACGTCCCACACGAACGTCTGGGCGTCGGAGGCGGGCAGACCGTAATCTTTCATGAACCGTTGCTTGCGCGCCAGCGGCAGTTCCACCACGCGGGATTTCACCTCGGCCAGCCACGCGTCCGTTGGCGCCTGTGGCATCAGGTCGGGGTCGGGGAAATACCGGTAATCGTGCGCATCTTCCTTTGTCCGCATTTCCTCGGTGATGCCCGCCACGTCGTCCCAGCGGCGCGTGGATTGAATCAGCTTGCCGCCCTTGGACACGACTTCGATCTGGCGCGGGATTTCATATTCCAGCGCCCGGCGCACGCCGGAAAAGCTGTTCATGTTCTTGATTTCAATCTTCGCGCCGAGTTCCTTCGTGCCCTTGGGCCGCACGCTCACGTTTACGTCGCAGCGCACCATGCCCTTTTCCATGTCGCAATCGCTCACGCCGCCGTAAACCAGGATGTCCTTGAGCGCATTGAGATATTCGTAGGCCATGTCGGCGCTGGTGAGGTCCGGCTCGGAAACGATTTCCATGAGCGGCACGCCGGCGCGGTTGAAGTCCACCCCGCTGTTGCGCTCAAAATGCGTGCTCTTGCCCACGTCCTCCTCCAGGTGCGCGCGGGTGATGCGCACGCGCGACAGCCCGCCGTTGAATTCGAACTCGACGTGGCCGTTGGCCGTGGAGGGCTTGTCGTATTGCGTGATCTGGTAATTCTTCGGCATGTCCGGGTAGAAATAACTTTTCCGGTCGAACTTGGCGAAGCGGGGGATTTCGCAGTTCAGCAGGAAGCCGGTGAGCACCGTCAGGCGCAATGCCTCCTCGTTCGGCACGGGCAGCACGCCGGGCAGGCCGAGGCAGACGGGACAGACGTTCGTGTTCGGCGGCGAGCCGAAGAAGTTGGCGCAACCACACCACATCTTCGATTTCGTCTTGAGCTGGACATGCGTTTCCAGGCCGATGACCGCTTCGTATTCCATAAATGCGAAGGGAGTTTAACCACGGATGCGGGCGGATGCACACGGATTTTTCGAGCGCCCGGGCCGGCCGCCTCCGCGAACGCTGTCTTTACTCCGGGGACGCCCGGGATTACCGTGCCGCCCGGATAACACGGAACAGGCCGGCCTAAATTCTATGATTCAAGTCGAGGGGCTGACAAAGCTGTACGGCGACTTCGTCGCGGTGAACGACCTTTCGTTCTCCGTTCGACCCGGCGAGGTGATGGGGTTGGTCGGGCCGAACGGCGCGGGCAAGACGACCACCCTGCGCTGTCTCGCCGGAATCATTCCGCCGACCCGCGGGCAGGTCCGGATCTGCGGCAGCGACCTGGCGGGCAACCCGATCGCCGCAAAACGCCGGCTCGCCTTCTTCAACGATGAGCCGCGCCTGTTTGATTATCTGACCGTGGACCAGCACCTGGCTTTCACTGCGCGCATCTATCAGGTGGAACATTACCAGCCCGTGGCGGATCGGCTCCTGCTTGAGCTCGAGCTTGCCGAGAAGCGCAATGCCCTGCCCGGTGAGCTTTCGCGGGGCATGAAACAGAAGCTCGTCATCGCCTGCGGCCTGCTGCATTCGCCTTCCGTAATCTATTTCGATGAGCCGCTGACGGGCCTGGATCCCATCGGGATCCGCCGCATGAAGGATTCCATCCTGAAACGGGCGCGCGACGGGGCCGCCATCATCATCAGCTCGCACCTGCTGCACCTGGTCCAGGAGGTCTGCACCCGCCTCCTGATCCTGAAGAACGGTCGGAAGGTCATCGACGGCACGCTCGAGGAAATCACTCGGAAATTCTCCGAGCTGCCCGGCGACGCCAGCCTCGAGGAGGTCTTCTTCCGCGCCACGGGCGAACCCGAACCCCCGGCGCAACCCCCGCCGCCGCTCCCGACCTGACATCCTCCAACGATGCGGACCCCGGCATGATCTACGCGCTGCTCTACCTGCAGTATCACTCGTTCCGGAACCGGCTGATCAGCCGGGTCACGCGCCTGAAGCAGCCCAAGTACCTCGCGGGAGCGGTCGCGGGAGGGATCTACTTCTACTTCTACTTCTTCCGTTACCTGTTCAGC
>JBEKSU010000068.1:0-15174 GCA_049516755.1 Verrucomicrobiota bacterium
TCTGTGCTGGCGGCGGTTGAAACAAGAGCCGTGGCTGGCCGTGGGCTGGTTCTGGTATCTCGGCATGATGGTGCCGGTCGTCGGCTTCGTGCAGGCTGGCGAACAGGCCATGGCCGACCGTTACACCTACCTGCCGCTCATCGGACCGGCCATCAGCGCTGTCTGGCTGATGGGGAAATGGCTGCGACCGCCGCGAATTCAACTGCCGCTGGCCCTGGCCGGCGCAGCGGGGCTGGCGGTTTTGACGGTGCGACAAGTCGGTTACTGGCAAAATTCCGTCCTGCTTTTCAGCCACTGCATCGCGGTGACCGGCGCCAATCCGTCGGCGGAATTCTGCCTGGCCAGCGGATATAAATTTGCGGGCGAGACAAACATTGCGCTGACGCATTACCGCATGGCGCTGGCGTTGAACCCCAAAGACAATCAGGCGCGCGACATTCTGGGGGTGATGCTGGCGGGCGGCGGCCACTGGGCGGAGGCGGAGGCATTATTTGATGAAACCCTGTTGCGGAAACCGGAGGATTACATTGCGCACATAACTCTCGGAGAGATTCTGCCGCATCTCGGCCGCCCGGCCGAAGCCATCACCCACCTCGAAGCGGCGCTGCGCAGCAAACCCGAGGGGACCGAGGCGATGAACAACCTGGCCTGGATGCTGGCCGCCTGCCCGGAAAGCGATCTGCGCAACGGACCACGCGCCGTGGAACTGGCCCAACGCGCCTGCCGGCTCACCGATTTCAAACAGACGATGTTTGTGGGCACCCTGGCGGCGGCCTACGCCGGGGACGGACGGTTTGATGAGGCGGTGGGCACCGCGCAAAAGGCCATCGCGCTCGCGCAAAAAAACGGCGAAAAGGATCTGCTCCAAAAAAACCAGGAATTGCTCGAACGCTACCGCCGGCATCAAACGGCGCAGGAATGAACAGCGCATGACGCCGGAAGAAAAAACATTTCTTGCGCGGGCGCAGCTTTGGGCGGCCAAACATCCGTTGGCCGCCATCGGCATTTTCCTCCTGCTGACACTCGGCCCGTTCCTTAACAAGGCCATTCACATTGACGATCCGCTGTTCGTCTGGACGGCGGAACAAATCCTGAAACATCCCGGCGACTTCTACGGATTCGACGTAAACTGGTATGGCGACACCAGCCCGATGGCGGCGATCAGCTGCAATCCGCCAACGACGTCATATCTGCTGGCGGGGGTCATGGCCATTTTCGGCGAACGGGAAATGGCGCTGCACGCGGCCATGCTGCTCGTGGCGTTTGCCGCCGCCGCCGGCATTCTTCAACTGGCACGCATCTGGTGCGCGCGTCCGCTGCTGGCCACGTTCATTGCCCTGTGCACGCCGGTGTTTCTCGTCTCCGCCACCACGCTTATGTGCGACGTGCCCATGCTGGCCGTCTGGATATGGGCGTTGTTTTTTTGGGAACGCGCGTTAAAAAATGGAAAGGCATCTTTTTTTCTGATCGCCGGATTGCTCGCCGGTCTGGCCGTGCTGACCAAATACAGCGCGCTCACGCTGCTGCCGCTGCTGCCCGTTTTGGGTGTGCTGCGAAAAAGGAATCTGGGCTGGTGGCTGCTGTGGCTCGCCGTGCCGCTGGCGATGATCGGGCTTTACGAGTACGGAACGGCAAAGCTCTATGGACAAGGTTTGATTGCAGCCGCGGCGGATTACGCGGCCCAAACCCGTTTCGGCGTGGCCGGCGGCTGGGCGAACAAAACCATCATCGGCCTGGCCTACGCGGGCGGTTGTCTGCTGCCGGTTATGTTTTTTTCCCGCCGGCTCTGGACAAAACGCGAATGGCTCGGCGGCGGCGGATTGACGGTGGCCGCAGCCGTCGGCGCGCTTTGGGCCACGGGCGTGGGCCGCCAGTTTGGCTGGGGCTTCCGCCTGCAAATGGCCCTGCTGCTGGCGGCGGGAATTCATCTGCTGCTGCTGGCGGTGGCTGAATCATGGCGGCGGCGCGACGCGGTTTCACTGCTGCTCGCGCTGTGGCTGGGCAGCGGACTGGTGTTTGCCGCGGTCTTGAACTGGACGGTCAGCGCCCGCAGTTTTCTCCCGCTGGTTCCCGCGGCGGCCATTCTCGTCGTGCGTGGTTTGACGCGAATTACCTCCGCCGCCGAAAAGCCCGGCGCATTTTTCTGGCCGCTGGCACTTTCAACCGCCATCAGCCTGCTGGTCGCCACAGCGGATTATTCACTCGCCGGCTCCGCCCGGACCGCCGCCCGCCAACTGGCGGCGGAACACCCGTCGGCCACGAACAAGCTGTGGTTTCAAGGCCACTGCTGCTTCCAGTTTTACCTCGAAAAATCCCGCGCGTTGCCCGTGGATTTTTCCAGCTCCGTGCTTGCGCCGGGCGAAATCATGATTGTGCCTTCCAACAACAGCAACCTTGTCGCGCCGGATCCCGCCGACGTCGAAATCCTGGCGGAACGGGAATTTCCAGCCTGCTCGTGGTTGAGCACGGTTCACGCCGCGACCGGCGCGGGGTTTTACGGCGCGGGCGGTTTGCTGCCGTTTGTTTTCGGTCCGGTGCCGGTGGAAAAATATTCGGTCTGCCGCGTCTTGCGGACGTTGTGCTTTGCCCCGCCGGAAATCCTGAACAACCTGGCGTGGCGGCTGGCCACCAGTCCCGACCCAAAAATTCGCGACGGAAACCAGGCTGTCTCCCTGGCCCGGCGCGCCTGTGAACTGACGCATTACCAAAAACCCGTTTACCTCGGCACCCTGGCGGCAGCCTGCGCCGAGGCCGGGCAGTTTGACGAGGCGATTGCGGCGGCGGAAAAAGCCTGCACCCTGGCGTCCGGTCCGGGTGAGCGGGACTTGTTGAAAAAAAACCAGGAACTGCTGGAACTTTACCGGCACCACGAGGCGTATCGTGAATCTGCGGAAGACCGTTGATCTTTTCCCGGCAGTGGATCGATCACGTCACTCCAACCACAAAATGGGCGTGCCAAGGCCACTGACCTCTTGGTAATTTTTGGGGGTTCAATGCCCATACCAACCGCGAAATCCAAGCCCGACCCAACGAGGGCTGCTGCTCTGGTGGCAGCCCGGTCGCAGTTCCCGGCGTGGGGGCTGGCGGTGTTGCTGGCGCTGGTAACGATCGCCCTTTATTGGCCGGCGACGCGCTACGACTTCGTCAACATTGATGATCGAGCTTATGTCAGTGAAAATGTTCATGTCCAAAACGGGCTGACGTTGGAGAGCTTCAAATGGGCCTTTTACAATACGGAACAAGCCACCTATTGGGCACCGCTCACGTGGCTGTCGCACATGCTGGCCTGCCAGTTCTTTGGGCTGAATCCCTGGGGACATCACCTGATCAATATATTGCTGCATGCCGCCAACGCGGCCCTGCTCTTTCTGTTGCTGCGCGATCTGACCGGAGCGCAATGGCGCAGCGCGTTGGTGGCGGCGTTGTTTGCGGTGCATCCGTTGCGGGTGGAGTCGGTGGCGTGGGTGACGGAACGCAAAGACGTGTTGAGCACGTTCTTCGGTCTGCTGGCGCTTTGGGCGTATGTGCGCTACGTGGAGAAGTTCAAAGTCCAACCCGTCGCGCCGAAGCCGGGCGAAGGCGGAAGTCCAAAGTCCAAAATTTTCTACGGCCTGGCGCTGATATTTTTTGCGCTGGGGCTGATGAGCAAGCCGATGCTGGTGACGTGGCCGTTTGTCATGTTGCTGCTGGATTACTGGCCGCTCGGGAGAGTGGCGGGTGGCGGGTGGCGGGTGGCGGGTTCTGAATTACCCCGTGATCCATCACTCCAACACTCCAGCACGCCACTGCTCCGTTTATTGCTGGAGAAGCTGCCGTTCTTCGCATTGGCGGCGGCGGCGAGTGCCGTGACTTTCGTGGTGCAGAAGCGCGGTGGTGCGGTGGCGCCGGTTGAAAGCCTCTCCCTGGCGGCGCGCAGCGGGAACGCGCTGGTTTCGTATTGCCGTTATCTGGAGAAGATGTTCTGGCCGGCGGATCTGGCGGTTTTTTATCCGCACCCCGGGCATTGGCCGGTGGAGCGGGTGCTTCTGGCGGGTGTGTTCTTATGCGGCATTTCGGTGTTCCTGTTCAGGAAGCGGGGACGGTATCCCTATTTGCTGATGGGATGGCTGTGGTATGTCGGAACGCTGGTGCCGGTGATTGGGCTGGTACAGGCAGGGTCGGTGGCCATGGCCGACCGTTTCACCTATATCCCCCTGATCGGCCCGGTCATCAGCCTGGTCTGGCTGGTTTCGGAAAAATGGCCGGCAGGAATTTTGCCCCGGACGCTGCTGACCACCCTGACCGCGGCGATCCTGGCCGGCTGCATTTTGCTGACCCGTTATCAAATGCAATTCTGGAAAAATACCGAGAGTCTCTCCCGGCACACGGTGGAGGTGACCGGGGAAGATTCGCGGAAAGAATACATGCTGGGACACGCGTTGGAGCGCAAGGGAGACATCCGCCAGGCGATGGTGCATTACCGAAACGCCACGACCATCCAACCGATGGTCAAGGAGGCTTTTTGGGCCATGGGGCGATTGTCCGGCCAGGAGGGGAATTGGGCAGAGGCGGAGAATACCTATTCCCACCTGCTGATGATTGAGCGGAACGATTTCACTTCTCATCTGGGTCTGGCCATCACCCTGCCGCATCTGGGACGGACCGGGGAAGCCGTTGCCCAGTTGAAAGCTGCCATGCAGACCTGTCCGGACACACCGGACACCATGAATAATCTGGCCTGGACGCTGGCCACCAGCGAGGAGGCCGGACTTCGCGACGGCGCGCAAGCCGTTCGCTATGCCGAACGCGCCTGCGAACTGACGGGCTACCGGGAGACCATCATCATCGGCACGCTGGCGGCGGCTTACGCCGAGGCCGGGCGGTTTGAGGATGCGATTTCGATGGCCCAAAAAGCCTGCGCGCTGGCGTCCGAATCGGGCAACCAGGACTTGTTGCAAAAAAACCAGGAACTGCTGGCCTTGTATCGTGCCCACCAGCCGTATCATGAAACCGCTGAAGTGCCGGTTGGCACCGCGCCGTAAACAATCTTGCAATTCCGATGAATTCCAAGCAGTCAAATGGGATGCGACGCGAGTGGCTCATCGGTCTGGCATTGTCTGTCATCACCCTGATTGCCTTCTGGCCGGTGGGCCGACTTGATTTCATCCTCTATGATGACTGGCTCTACGTTTTGAAGAATCCGAACGTCCAGGCGGGAATCACCGCGAAAAGCATCCACTGGGCGTTCACCGCCGCCCACGCCAGCAACTGGCATCCGGTCACCTGGCTGTCGCACATGTTGGACTGCCAGTTATTTGGCCTGAAGGCCGGCGGCCATCATTGGACCAGCCTGGGATTTCATATTGCCAACACCTTGCTGCTCTTCCTGGTTCTGAAGGAGATGACAGGAACCGTGTGGCGCAGCGCACTGGTGGCAGCCTTGTTTGCGTGGCATCCGTTGCGGGTGGAATCGGTGGCGTGGATTTCGGAACGCAAAGATGTGTTGTGCGGATTTTTCTTTCTGCTGACGTTATGGGCGTATGTGCGGTACGTGGAGAAGTCCAAAGTCCAACCCGTCGCGCCGAAGCCGGGCGAAGGCGGAAGTCCAAAGTCCAAAGTCTTCTATGGCCTGGCCTTGTTCTGTTTCACCCTCGGTCTGATGAGCAAGCCGATGCTGGTGACGCTGCCGGCGATTCTGCTGCTGCTCGACTTCTGGCCGCTCGGAAGAGTGGCAAGTGGCGAGCGGCGAGCGGCACGTTTTGGATTGGCGATCCCTCAAATCCCCATCTTCAGACGGTTGCTGTGGGAAAAGGTGCCATTTCTGGGGTTGAGCCTAGCGTCCTGCATCGTAACCTTCTGGGCTCAACACAAGGGGGGGTCAGTTGTGCCCGTGGAAAACATGTCCTGGTTGGTGCGGGTTGTCCATCCGCTGGTAGGCTATTCGGCCTATCTGGGAAAAATATTCTGGCCGGAAAATCTGGCCATCTTTTATCCGTATACACCGATGCATAATCCATGGGAGGCGGCCTGTTTCCTCCTGCCGCCGATTTTGCTGTCGGTTTTTTGCATCTCGCGGGCGCGCTTTCAGCCGTGGCTGCTGGCCGGCTGGGTATGGTTCCTGGTGATGCTCGTGCCGGTCATTGGTCTGGTGCAGGTCGGTATGCAATCCATCGCCGATCGCTACACTTATCTGCCCTCCATCGGCGTGTTCATCATGGTGGCCTGGGGGATGGCAGGCATTGCGGCGATATCAACCTTTTGGCGGAACGTCATGACATTGGGCGCGGCGGGGCTGCTGCTGGCTTGCCTGCTGGGCACCCGGAACCAGCTGGGTTACTGGCAGGACAGCGTAAGGCTGTTCAGCCACACTGTTGAAGTGACGAAGGAAAATAATTTTGAGGGGTATCTTCTCATGGGCAATGCCCTCATGGGATCGGGCAACCTGTATGCCGCCGACCGGAGCTACGAGTCGGCCCTCAAAATCAGCCCGAAGTTCGAGGATGCCCGCCTGCAAATCGCCGAAGTCCGGCTTCTGCAAAAAAACTATGAAGACGCTGTGATCCAAGCGGGCGAAGTCTTGCTGCTGAATCCCAAAAACGCTGACGCACACAAATGTCTCGGAGATGCTCTGGCTGCCCAGGACAAAACCACGGAAGCCGAAGCCGAGTACTCCACCGCACTGGAACTAAAACCGGATGATGCGACGATCCGCGAAGCTCTGGCGCCGATTCTTGTCAAAAAAGGCGAAACCGACAAAGCCCTCGCCAGCCTTTATGAAGCATTGAAGATTCAGCCAACCGCCGGAGCCCACGCACAGATTGCTGCCATCCGGGCCGGACAGGGGGAATTTGCGGATGCGGCCGCGCATTACCGTGCCGCGCTGCGCCTCCAACCTGAGGCTCCGGAAATCCTGAACGACCTGGCCTGGCTGCTGGCCACGTGTCCGGACACACGCATCCGGGATGGCGCTCAAGCCGTTGGATTTGCCGAACGCGCCTGCAAACTGACGGATTACAAGCAAACCGTCATGATTGGCACCCTGGCTGCGGCTGAGGCCGAGGCCGGGCGGTTTGACGATGCGATTTCGATGGCGCAGAAAGCCAGCGCTCTGGCGTCCGAATCGGGCAACCAGGAATTGTTGTTGAAAAATCAGGAACTGCTGGCGCTATATCAAAAACACCAGCCTTATCACGAGGCCCGATAGTCAACTTGTCATCGAACGCAGACACGGAACATAATGACACGTATGTGGCAATCCCGGCGCCAGAGTCTTGTTGTTGTTGCGATCCTCCTGCTAGGGTCAGGGATAACGGCGGGTGGATTCTGGTGGCTCTGCACCCGCGACAACGGGATTGCCTTCCTGCCCACAAGGCCGGGTGCCGACTGGATTGTATATCCCAAACCGCCTGATGCAACGGTGCATCATGTCGTCCCCATCAGCGCAATTTTCCGATACACCTTCGTGCTCAATGCACCGCCCGACAACGCCGCTCTGACGGTCTGCGCATTCAAGAGCGCCACCGTTGTCATCAACGGGCAAAAACCCGGCAACCTCGAGCTGGCCGGGGAAAACTGGAAGTCACCTTCGACCACCGATGTGGCCGGATTGCTCCGGGCTGGAACGAATAACATCACGGCCTGCGTCACAAACGCCCTTGGTCCCCCGGCCTTGTGGCTCCGGCTGCAAACCGGGCAACGGTCCCAAGGCACGGATGAGCGGTGGCAGGTGTCACTCGCGGACGCAGCCTGGCAGAAGGCTCGCCGCGCCTCTCAGCCGCCAGCCATTTTGCCGGCAAATCCGCTTTATGGATGCGGGCGGACAACGGATTCGGTGAAACGGGTCTGGCCGATAATCGCAATGTTTTGCGCGTTATCTTTGTTTTTGGTCTGGGGCATGAACAACTGGCTGCGGCAACGGAACCGGCGCGCAGCGGATTCAACCGCCGACCCATCGGCAAAACTGATTTACGGCCTGTTTATCATCGTGGTCATCGCCCGAACCGCCCTCTTCATCAATAATGTGACGCAACTACACCGTTCCATGGGCTTCGACGCAATGGACCACGAAAAGTACGTCCAATTCATCCAGGAAAAACATGCCTTGCCGCTGCCGAAGGATGGCTGGGAAATGCATCAACCGCCCCTCTATTATGTCGCGTCAGCCATGGTGCTGGACGCCGGCAACCTTTCGTTGCCCGACGACGATGCCACCCTCCTGCTGCGAACCGTGAACGGCATCATCGGTCTGGTCCATTGCTGGCTGGCGCTGTTATGTCTCCGGCTGCTTTTTCCGGAGAATCCCACGGCACAAACCGTGGGACTGCTGGTTGCCGCCTTCCTGCCAATGCATTTGTATATTTCTCAATACGCGACCAACGAACCGCTTGCGGCTTTGTTCGTGACCGCCGCCTGCTATCTATGCCTTCGCGCCCTGCGGGCGGAAAAGGAAAGCCTCCTTCTGTACTTCGGCATCGGGGTGGCCCTCGGCGCAGCGATGCTGACCAAGCTTTCATCGTTGCTGGCAATCCCGATTTTTCCCGCCGTTCTGGGTTTGCGGCTGCTTTCACGCAGAGACCATGCACTCCGCGACTGGCTGCTCAACGCAGGCACAATCCTTCTTTCGTGCCTGGCGATCTGTGGTTGGTATTACGGACGCGTGTGGATGCACCTCGGCAAACTGCCGCTGCCCAATTGGGAAACCGACCCGGCATCCGCCTGGTGGCAGGACCCCGCGTTTCGGACCAGCACTTACTACTTCAATTTTGGACAGGCCCTGATCTGTCCGCTGTTGAGTGCGTACCACAGCTTCGCCGACGGCATCTATTCCACCCTGTGGGGGGACGGTTTGATCAGCGGCGCATCGTTGCTGGCGGTTCGACCGCCTTGGAATTATGACTTGATGAACGCAGAGTATCTGCTGGCTTTGGGAATTTCCGTCCTGTTCCTCGTCGGATTTGCAGTCGCCCTGGTCCGATTCATCCGCCAACCCGCACCGGAGTGGCTCCTGGTCGGTGGACTGATCTCGCTGTTTGGCCTGGGAATCGTTTGCCTCACACTGCGAGGCCCCTGGCTGGCGCATGTCAAAGCCTTTTACGCTTTGCCAGCGCTGGTGCCATTCAGCGCGCTGGTCGCGGTCGGATGGGGCTGGCTGGGACAGAAACATCGCGCCATGCGAACTGTGCTTTGGGTCGTCCTGCTGGTTTGGGCCATGACCGCCTATGCGGCATTCTGGATTCGAAACAGCAATCCGGAAACTCATCGTGCCCGTGGTATCTGCCAGGCCGCGCAACACAATTATCCCGAAGCCATCGGGAGTTTAACGCAAACGCTGCGACTCAACCCCGACGACGCAGACGCTCACTGTTACCTGGCTGAAATTCTCAGCGATCAAAACCAGGCGGCTGAAGCGGTTCAACATTACCGCGAAGCGCTGCGGATCAGACCCGATTTCCCCGAAGCGCTCAACCATCTGGCGTTGATACTGGCCATCCGCAAGGAAACTGACATCAAAAATGCAACGCACGCCATTCAACTCGCCGAACACGCCTGCAAACTGACATTCTACGGAACACCGATTTACATCAGCACTCTGGCCGTGGCTTACGCCGAAGCCGGTCGATTCGACGAAGCAATTTCAACCGCGGATAAAGCCTGCGAGGTGGCGTCTGAATCCGGCGATAAGGATTCGTTGAAAGATAATCAGGCATTTCTGGCCAACAATCTGAACAATCTGGCGTGGACTTTGGCGACCAGCAAAGAAACCAATATCTGGAATGGACCGTGCGCGGTTCAACTCGCCGAATACGCCTGCAAACTGACATCCTACAGAACACCGGACTACATCAGCACTTTGGCAGTGGTTTACGCCGAAGCCGGGCAGTTTGACGATGCGATTTCAACTGCGGATAAAGCCTGCGAGATGGCGTCTGAGTCCGGCAACAAGGATTCGTTGAAAGATAATCAGGCATATCTGGCCATCAATCTTAACAATCTGGCGTGGACCTTGGCGACCAGCAGGGAAACCAATATCAGAAATGGACCGCGCGCGGTTCAACTCGCTGAATACGCCTGCAAACTGATGCATTACCGTGTAACGCTCCTGGTCGGAACGCTGGCCGCCGCCTACGCCGAGGCCGGGCGGTTTGAGGATGCGGTTTCGATGGCTCAGAAAGCCTGCGGCCTGGCATCCGAATCGGGCAACCAGGACTTGTTGAAAAAAAATCAGGAACTGCTGGCGTTGTATCTCAAACATCAACCGTATCGCGAAGCCACCGAAAAGCTTGTCCCGGCCGCGCCCTGAATTATTCTACCCGACAGTGAAAGAAAAGTGGACCAGGCTGCTGCCGGCGCTGCTGATGCTCGTGTTCGCGTTGTCGCGCATCCCCGGCGTGCTGCCGCAGAATTTCAGCGCCGCCTATGCCCTGGCGTTTTGCGGCGGGGTTTATTTTAGCGGGGCGATGGCCTGGTGGCTGCCGCTGGGCACGTTGTTCGCCACGGACGTTCTGCTGAACGTTTTCTACTACCATGAGCCGGTGTTCAGCGGTTATATGCTGGTCAAAACGCTGTCGTTCGCCGCGCTGGTCGGACTCGGGCGTCTGTTTTCGCCGCGCGCGAACTTTCTGAAATTGCTCGGGGGCGGACTGCTCGGCGCAATTTTATTTTACTTCGTCACCAACACCGCATCCTGGATCAATGATCCGGCCTACGCCAAAACGCTCGCCGGCTGGCTGCAGGCGTTGACCACCGGCCTGCCCAATTACCCGTCCACCTGGGAATTTTTCCGCAACACACTCCTGAGCGGCGGCCTCTTCACCGGCTTGTTCGTTGCCGCGATGAAACTCACCGCTCCCGCCGAGTCGCCCGCGGAAAAAACGGCCGGGGTGCGCGAGAAGGAACCCGAAACCCAGGAAACCCCGGAGGAGGCGAAAGCGTGAAGTTGAAATGTGTTTCGTCGGAGGGACGAGTTCCACGAGTCCCAAATTTCAAGATGATCAGGGGCTCGTATAACTCGCCCCCCCCGATAACATGAAGCTTGGCCTCATTTCCGACACGCACGGTTTTCTCGACCCGAAAGTCGCCGAACTTTTCGCCGGCGTCGGCCACATCCTGCACGCGGGCGACATTGGCGGCGATTCCATCGTCGCTGAACTGGGAGCGGTTGCCCCGGTCACGGCGGTGCTCGGCAACACGGATGGGTCGCCCACGTTCCGGCTCACCGAAGTGGTGGCGCTTGGCCAACGGAAATTTCTCGTTCACCACATCGTGAACCCGCACGCGCTGAAGGAAAATCTCCAGTTCCAGATTGCGCGGGAACGGCCGGACGCCGTCGTGTTCGGCCACACCCACAAGGCTTTTTGCGAAACGATTGGCGGCGTGCTGTATTTGAATCCCGGCTACGCGGGCAAACCGAAATTCGGGGTGGAGCGCAGCGTGGCCATCCTGCACTGCGATGAAACAGAGATCCGGCCGGAGTTTCTGCCGCTATAGCAGTTCATATTGCCATTGGCGTTCAAGAGTTCACGCGGAAATCTCGCGATCATTGTATTTTCCGGCAAAGCGCCAGCCCTTCCGCCGCTTTTTCCAGAGGCATATCAAACTGTTCCAATGATAACTGGAACTGCCAGATAAACGTCACCCGATGCCGTCCGCCCCACCCGATTTTCGTCCCGTCAACCCGGCCAGGGCGCGGTCGCACCAAGGGGAGATTTTCGCGGCAACACCGGCAACCAGCAAGGCCGTGACGGCACCGGTGAACACATCCATCGTGTAATGCGCACGCAGCGTCAGGACCGTTGCCACCTCGAACAGGGCAACGCCGACACCGAGCACGCCCAGCCAGCGCCGGCCCAGGCGCGCCAGTTCGACCGCGCCGAACACAGCGATGGCTGTGTGGCCGGAAAAGAAGAGGTCGTTGGCCACACCGTAGGTCACCACCAGCGAGGGAAAGCCGGGATTGCGCCAGATCATTTCCTCCGGCGGCGGCAGGGCGCAAAGCGCCTGGCAAATCTGCCGCAGGGCAAAGAGCAGCAACAGCCCGATGAACGGACGGAAGGTCGGTCCGAAAATGGCGCGGCCCAGCAGAAAGATTGCGAACAGATCAATGCCGGCCGAACTAGCGATAAGCAGGCCGGCGGCCGCGCGCGGGTGGTCGAGCAGATACTGGTGCACCGGCGCGGTCAGGACATGAAGTTCATCGCCGATGCCCGGCCCGGAAACCGCCCGCTGGCCGATGAGCGACTGGGTCCAGAACCAGGCTGCCAGACCCAGGACAACCAGGATCAAACGAAACCACCACGGCGACGGAGCAGCGGCCGGTGGCGGGTGAACTTCCGGGTTCGGGCTGCTCATGGTGAATTCTCCGCGAGGGGCGTGGTTTCCTTTCCGCTCCGCTCGAGCATCGCCTCCATTTGCCGGCGGATATTTTCCATCAGCGGGTCCGGGCCGCCGCCGCGCTCGCGCGCCGGGCTGACGGGCAGGGCCTCGCCAACGTCGATGATGGCGTGGAGCGGCCGGTGGATGCGCGTGCGGTCGGTCAGGTCTTCTTCAAAACGCTCGACGGTCTCCAGCAGCCGCTCGGGGGTGGGCCAGGAGCGGATGTAGTCGGGCGGATAACAGAAGAGCTGCTGGGCGAGGTAGAGGTCGGCCAGTTGCCGCCAGCGGCGGGCGCGTTCGGCCTCGTCAATTTCACCGCTGACCAGGTCGGGTAGGATGGCCGTGCGCAGTTTTTTCACCCGCGCCACCACGTCGCCGTCCGCCTCGCCTTTGAGCCATTCCGTTTCCAGCGGCTGGAGCAGGCGGTTGATCAGGCGCCCGAGTCGCTCCGGCACTTCACCGGTCTGCGGCCGGCCGAAATATTCCAGTTCCTTGAGGCAAAGCAGCGCTTCGCCGACCCGGTTGATCCGTTCGCGCAACCCGCCTCCGGGCGGCGGCCGCCACGAAAAACGCGCTTCAATTTCCTCGAGCACCGGCGTGAGCGCAGCTTCGAGGTCGCCGTGAAAAAGATAGCGGATGATGACGGGATGGACGACCACCCGTCCCGCCGGCGTGGCGGCGGCGCGTTGTTTGGCAGCGGTGTGGGCAATGAAAGCCGTGCCTTCCATCAGGTTGTTCAGCCGGTCATTCGTGCGGGAGACGACACCCTCGGGAAACAGCACCAGGGGCCGTTCGGCGTCGTTGAGAATCCCGATGGCGGCCTTCAGGGCTTCGCGGTCCAGGCCTTCGCGATAAACGCTGAAGGCGCCGATGCGCGGGAGCACCCAACTTTGAAAGCGGCTCTGCCGGAACAAATGCCAGCTGGCCATGGTAAAGAACGGCTGCCGCACGTTGAGCGACAACATCCCGAGCGTCATCGGGTCGCTGGGACGGCAATGGTTCGAGGTGAGGAGAACGCCATGCCCGGCGTCAAGCGAGCGCCGCAGGTGTTCCGTGCCGCGGCATTCAACCGATTCAATGCCGTAGGTACGGTTCAAATAACGCGGCAGCCAGGGGCCAAAAAACGAGTACCAGAACCGGCCGCGATGCGGCGGCACGAACCGGTACGGCTGGTCGATGACGATGTTTTGCATGGCGGCGGTTCAGGTTGCGGTTGAGGATTTCATTGCAATTTCGCGCACGCGGCGCAAGTCCAGTTTGCCGGTGCCGAGCTGCGGGAAGGCGTCCACGTGGAAAAACTGGTCGCCGCGCGGTTTCCACAAATTCGGCAGGTCGCACTGGGAAAGTTTTTCGAGGCAGGCCGGCAACTGGCCGTCCGCCAGCTTGTGCAGCACCACCAGGCGTTCCCCCTTTTTCTCGTCCGGCACGCCGGTGACGACAAACGTCTGTTCGGTCACGCCGGCCAGTTCGTGCAGTTTTTCCTCCACCTTGATGTGCGGCACCATCTCGCCGCCGATCTTGCTGAAGCGGCTCAGCCGGTCCGTGATTTGCAGGAAGCCGTCCTCGTCAATCGCCGCCACGTCGCCGGTGGTGTACCAGCCGTCGCGCAAAACTTCGGCGGTTTTTTCCGGGCGGCCGAGGTAGCCCTGCATGACGTTCGGCCCGCGCACGAGCAGCAGGCCGGGCAGGCCGGCGGCCAGTGGCGCCTGTGTTTCCGGATCAACAATGCGCACCGAAATCCCGGGCAGCGGGTGGCCGATTTTGCCACGCTTGCCGCCGACCTGGTGGAAACCGGCGGAGCGGAAGTCCAGGGTGTTCACCGCCACCGCCGGCGCGCATTCGGTGCAGCCGTAGCCTTCGAGTGGACGGATGCCGAATCGCTCCTCGAAAGCCATGGCCAGCCGGTCCGGTAATTTTTCCGCGCCCGTCATCACCACGCGCAGCCCGCCAAAATCCTCCGCCGCACACCCGCGCAGGTAAAGCTGCAGGAACGTCGGCGTCGCCAGCAGGAATGTGACCCGGTAGCCGCATACCAGCGGCCCGATGGCTTTGGCGTCGAGCGGATTCGGGTGATAAACCACGCCGAGGCCCAGCGCCGCCGGCAGACAGAGCGTGCCCATGAAACCAAACGAATGAAAAAACGGCAGAACACCCAGCACGCAATCGCGGCAGCTCAGCCCAAAGACCTGTTCCAGTTGTTCGATGTTCGATCCCACGTTGTAGTGGCTCAACATCACCCCCTTGGGATCGCCCGTGCTGCCGCTGGAAAAGATCACGGTGGCCAGGTCGTCCAGCACGGTTTTTTTCTCCGCGCCCAGAACCCGCTGCAGCCAGCGGTCTGGCACCAGTCCGGCGATGAGGGCGGCGGCAAGTTTTTCACCAAAGCCGGGCGTGGCCGCCACATCCTCCAGCATCACCGTCCCACACGGCACCGTGAGCTTCACTTTTTCCAGAAACAGCTTCGAGGTGACCACGGTCTTGATGTCGCACTGCCGGATGCAGGAGGCGAGGGTTTCCGCGGACACGGTATAATTGAGATTCACCGGCACCTTGCCCAGCAGCAGCGCCGCGTGATTGACCAGCGCGCCGGGCACGGACGGCGGCAATAATATGCCGACCATTCGCTGTCCCGCCCAGGTGCGCCGCAAACGCCGGGCCAGGAAAATGGCCCGCACGAGCGCGGAATAAAAATTCACCTTGGGATTCTGCGCGTCGGCCATGGCAAAGCGCAGGGGATGTTTGCGGGCGGCATGCACGAAGGCTATGGGCAACGGACGCATCCGCGCCTGGCGATGTTTCCAGGCCCCGACGAGGAGTTCCTGG
>JBEKSU010000069.1:0-15099 GCA_049516755.1 Verrucomicrobiota bacterium
AAAACTGGTTGTATTGCTCCGCGCTCAAATGCCGCAGCGCCCCCAAGGCAAGGTTGACCATGGGCAGACGCGCGTGCCGGGCAGCGGATGAAACGTCGGGATACAGCGCGGCGGTCTTCTGCTGGACCGCTGGTTCAACCCGTTTGGCCAGTTCGGCGAGTTGCGTCGAGCGCGCGGTTTCATCCGGACTGAGCAACAGGGCATAAATCATTGCCACGGCATCCAGCGGTTCGCGCGCGGCGGCTTTTACGCTGTCGGGCAGTGAATCGCGCAACTGTTCGGCATATTTGAGATGCAGCGGGGTGGGATTGCCCAGATTCGGCAGCACGGTGTGCGAACGGATGACCGGCGGTTTTTCGGCGCTGGCTCCGCCGATGACGGCGCCGCCGAGCACGGTCTTGAAAAAGTCCGGCATGTCCCCCATCGGTTTCGGCGGGTGTTCCAATTCGGCAATGGCGGCGTGTTTGACCACTTCGATTTGTTTTTCATCGAGCTTCGGGAATTTGCCGTTCCAGGCCGGATCAATGGCGCGAACACGGTCGGGAATCGGCGGATGCGTGGCCAGGAGGCCGAAGAACGGCTCGGCCACACCGTTACCGAAAAACATGTGGCACAAATCGGGCGCGTGCTCGGATTCGAGGCGCGAACCGAAACCATACTGGCCGATTTTCTGGAGCGCGCCGGAAAGTCCGGCCGGGTTGCGGGTGAACTGCACGGACGAGGCGTCGGCGAGAAATTCGCGCTGCCGGCTGACGGCGGCCTGGATCAGGCGGCCAGAGAAAACGCCGATGGCCCCGAGCAGCACCAGGGCCAGGCCGATGAGCGGGAGCGCATTGTTGTCGCGGCTGCTGCGACTGCGCGCGCTCAACAGGACGCGGCCGATGGTGGCGATGCATAGCAGGCCGAAAATGATGCCGATGAGCCGCAGGTTCAGCCGCATGTCGCCGTTCAAGATGTGGCTGAATTCATGGCCGATGACGCCCTGCAACTGGTCGCGCGTGAGCAATTCGATGCAACCGCGCGTGACGCCGATGGCGGCGTCGCCGGTCGTGTGGCCGGCGGCGAAGGCGTTGATGGCGCGCTCGTCATTGAGCACGTAAACCTGCGGCACGGGCACGCCGGAGGCGATGGCCATTTCCTCGACGACGTTGAGCAGCTTGCGTTCGTTCGGGTCGGTGGTGTTGGGATTGACGGGCCGACCGCCCATCAACATGGCCACGGAGCCGCCGCCCCCGGCCAGCTCATTCGTCTTGTAGGCGCTGCCGATGAAAATGACCGCCAGCACGCCGACGGTTACGCCGAAGAAAAGCCGCAGATCCCACAGAACCAGATGCGGCTGTTCCTCATAATGATGATGTTGTCCCTGGGTGACGTTAAGAATGACCACCCCGGCGAAGTAACAGGCAAGAATGATCGCCGCCACCGCGAGGATGAAGTAAAAAACCAGCAGCTTGGTTTTGCGGCGGGACCGGTCCTGTTGGGCAAAAAAATCCATGTTAATTCGCACTCGTAGCAGCCGAGGTAACGAGGCTCAAACCTTCCAGGAACCAAGAGACGGGGCGCCAGACCCGAAATCAGTCAGAGCCTCCTCACGTCGGCTGCTACATGTAATTTATTAAAAGGAGACTTTGGGCGCGTCCTTTTGTTCCGGCTTGTCGATGACGAACAGCTCCGCCGCGCCGAAGTTGAACATGCCGGCAACGAGGTTGCTCGGAAACACTTCGCGGTCGGTGTTATAGACCATGACGGAGTCGTTGTAAGCCTGCCGCGCGAACGAGATTTTGTTTTCCGTGGAGGTCAGTTCCTCGGTGAGCTGCATCATGTTCTGGTTGGCCTTCAGGTCGGGGTATTGCTCGGAAACCATCATCAAGCGGCTCAACGTGCCGGCGAGGCCGCTTTCGGCAGAGACGAGATTCTTCATCGCGCCGGAATCGCCGGGATTGGCGGCGGCAGCCTGCGAGGCGGTGTAGGCGATATTGCGCGCCTTGGTGACATTTTCCAGCGTCTCGCGCTCGTGCTTGATGTAGCCCTTGGCAATCTCGACCAGGTTCGGAATCAGGTCGTAGCGGCGCTTGAGCTGCACGTCAATCTGCGCATAGGCGTTTTTGTAGCGGTTGCGCATCGTGACGAGTTTGTTGTAAATGCCGATGACAAAAGCAACGAGTCCCAGCACGACGACCAGCAAGACAACGGCAATAATCAGTCCTATTCCAATGGCCATAAATTTCCTTTGTTGAATTTGATTTACAATTAGGCCAAAGCCCGCCAACCGGCAATGATAATTTGCCCCTCTTTTTGGAATCGGGTTTCTGGGCGCGCTGGCGTCCCGCCGGCTGGGCATCTGGCAGAAGATTTAAACACGTGCCGGCGGGACGCCGGCGCTCCCAGGCGAAGAAAATCGTAAATCACGGTTCCACCAGCACCGGCATCCCCACCCACACCAGTTTGCTCAAATATTCCGCATCCCAGTTCGCCAGCCGGAAACAGCCGTGCGATTCCGTGCGCCCCACCTGCTCCGGAACCGGCGTGCCGTGGATGCCGTAGCCGGTCTTGTCCAGACCGATCCAGGCCACACCCACCGGATTGTTCGGGCCGGGCTGCAAAATCAATTTGTGGCCGATGGCCTGCAACTCGGCTGACTCGGGAAAAAGCTCCGGATCCACCGTGTAATTCGGGTTGGGCGCCACCACCACCACGTGCAATTCGCCGACCGGACGTTTCTCGACGTTGGCCGCGATGCTGCACGGAAAATGCGCGAGCAGATTCGTTTCCGCATCGAAGGCTTCCAGATATTTGTCCGACAGATGAATGACGACGAACGCCGCCTGGTTCGACACCGCGGGATAATCCACGTCGGGAACCTGTAAAACCGTGCCCGCCGCGATGTTCGTCCAGTTGACGGTCAGGTTCAGCCGCCGGATCAACTCGGGATGCGAGTGGCTTTTTTCCGCGACCAGTTCCAGTTCGGTCTCGAAATCCAGCGCCGTTTGCTGCGACTTGGCCAGCCACGTTTTGCCGAGCGGCTGCAGCCGCGCGAGGTCGCCGGCCGTGACCGCATAAGCCGTCAACAGCGGCGCCTTGAGCATGAGCCGGGCGCGCGTGTCCGCGTTGAGCGTCCCCGTCACCGGCAGATTCTGGGCTCCCTGAAAAACGGAAATGGCCCGGCGCGTTTGCGAGCCGAGCGCGGCATCAATCGGCCCCGACGAAATCGCCCGGCGTGCCAGGGCCACCTGCGCTTCGAACACGTCGCGCACCGGGCGCGGAAAATCTGCGGTCGATTCGCGGGCAACGATAAACGGTTGCAGGCGTGGCGCCACAGCCTTTACCGGCGCACGAACGGCTTTGATTGGGGGATGCTCGTGACGCCACCAAATCCACGACGCGACCGCGAGCACGGCCACCGCCAACAGCCAGAACCAGCCGCCGCTCCTTTGGCGATGCGGGCGGGACGACGAAGACCTGGAATTGCGGCGCACGCGGAGATTAAGCCACAAGCCGGACGCCGACCCAAGATTGAATTCAACGATGTGTGACCGTTTGGAGTTCCGTCCCGCCTATTGCGGGACGGCGGGAATTGGTGTTTGGCCTTACCGCGCAAACGTGGAACTCCGAGCGCGGATGGTGAAGATACGCCCGGGATCAGGGCAAATTCAGGACCGCGTCACCAATCAATTTCACGGCGGCGTCATAGCCGACCAGACCGGTGTTGATGATCAGGTGGTAAAGCAACGGGTCGTTGATATCGGCCTTGAAATATTTTTTGAGATAACGCTCCCGGCCCCGGTCCTGGCTCAGGCAGAATTTTTGAGCTTCGATCACGGTCAGGTGATAGAACTGGCAGACCTGTTCGACGCGCTTTTCCAGCGGTGCGGTCAGGCGGACGCGAAGCACATGCGGCAGATTGGCCGTGATCATCGTGCTGGCGCGGCCGATGAGAATCACGTTGCCCAACCCGGCCAGCTTGAGAATGGTCTCGACGGTCTGCTCAATGACGGTTTGCGCCGGAGGATGCACCTCAAACACATCAGCCAGGATGTCCTCAATTTGCGACACCCGGTCTTCGGGCAGAAATTTGGCGAGTCGGTTCGGCAGATTGTGATCTTCCAGCACCTTGTCCATCAGGTTGCGGTCGAACACCGTCCACGGAGATTCATCCCCGGCTGAATGATGTTGCAGATAATGAGCGAGCTTTTCGGCGACGATAAATGCCCCGGACCCCGTTTGCCGCGAAATTGACACCGCCCGGCGGACAGTTTTATTTGCGAATTTCCCGCGTTCGTCCGGAGCCTGGAGCTGGCTGTGGATGAAAGACAAACATTGTTCAGCGCTGGCATTGCCGATCATAACGGCCTTTTATTTTCAAACCGGTGGCGGGCGCCACATGCGTCATTACGGTTTCCATCTAAAAATAGCGCCAGCCCGGGCGGTTTCAATGGGTCCAAAAACGATTTGATGATGACTAATACAAATGATTAATTCCCATCGCAAAATTCATGGCATCGCGAGCACTTCGCCATAGGCGCGCGAAATTTGCTCCACCAGCGGTGACGGCGCGACCGGTTTGCCGTCCAGAGTCGTCACCGGCACGATGCCGAGCGCGCTCTGGGTGATGAAAATGCCCCCGGAATTCCGCAGCGTCCCGGGTTTGATGAAGCGTTCGCTCGTCGGCAGGCCCAGCGTCCGGCAGATTTCCAGCACCACCGCGCGCGTGATGCCGGGCAACACGCCGCGACCCGCGGGCACGGTGCAAATTTGCCCGTCGCAAATCCAAAACAAATTGCCGCTGGCTGTTTCCGCCGCTTCGCCGTTCGTATTGACGAGCAACGCTTCGTCCGCGCCTTTTTCCACGGCTTCCATGCGTGCCATGATGTGAACCAGCTTGTTCGCGGTCTTGAATGACGACAGCGGGTCGTCCGCCGGAATGCGACAGGACGACGTGACAAGACGCCACTGGATTGGAGCGCCTGCCTCCGGCACGGCTTGAGACAGCAATGGATCGGAGCGAGCCGTGCCGGAGGCCCGCGCTCCAGGCGCGGCGTGCAACGTCATCACGACCGTTGGCCGGCTGTCAATCGGCGGCGTGTAGCCGCGTTCACCCGGCCCACGCGTCAACGTCACGCGGAGGACCGCCTCGGGCATTTGATTTTGTTTGATGAGCTGCCCGGCATAATCCTCCAGTTCCTCCGGCGTGAACGGACATTTGATTTTCAAGAAATCCGCGCCGCGCATCAGGCGTTCCAGATGCTGCGCCAGGCGAAACGGCCGTCCGCCGCACACGCGCATCGTCTCGAACAGCCCGTCGCCGTACAGGAAACCGCGGTCGTTGACGGGGACGACGGCCCGGGCTTCGGGCACAAATTGTCCATTGAGAAAAACGAGCATGTGGTTTTTTAACGCAAAGACGAGGAGACGCAGAGAAAAAAACACTGATTTCACGGACTCTCATAAAGCTGCGGTGGAAAAGGTGAAGCAGGTCATTGGTTTAGGGATCGTCTGTTCCAAAGCGCCAGCACGTTCCCCGTTTTCAGCCGGATGATCTTATCGCCGTCCATCCGTGTTCATCCGTGTCCATCCGTAGTTGATTCAATGCCGCCAGGAAACCCGCGGCCTTGGCCAAGGTTTCCTCGTATTCCGCTTGGGGACTTGAATCGGCCACGATGCCCGCGCCAACGTGAAAATATGCCGTCCCTTCATGACAAATCGCCGTGCGGATGATGATGCTCAACTGGCTTTCCCGGTTGAACCCGAGATAGCCCAGCGCGCCGGTGTAGGGCCCGCGCGCGAGCGGTTCCAGTTCGTCAATGATTTCCATGGCGCGGAACTTCGGCGCGCCGGTGATGCTGCCGCCAGGGAAACACGCCGCCAGCGCCGCCAGATGCGTCACGTCCCGGCGCAACCGGCCTTCCACCGTCGAGACCAGATGTTGCACCTGGGCGAAGCGTTCGAGCCGCGCCAGCTCCGGCGTTTGCACCATGCCAAACTCGCAGACCTTGCCCAGGTCGTTGCGCAACAGGTCGGTGATCATCACCAGCTCGGCCTGTTCCTTCGCGCTGGTTTGCAATTCATAGGCAAGCTGCGCGTCGCGCGTCGGGTCGGCGTCGCGGGGGCGCGTGCCCTTGATGGGCCGCGTCTGGATGTGCGAACCGCTCAAGCGCAAAAACAATTCCGGGGACGACGACGCGATTTGGTAATCACCGCAATCCATGAACGCGGAAAACGGCGCAGGTGAAACCCTGCCCAGCCGCTGAAACAGTTCCCAGCCCGATAAATCGCACCGGGCGGCGAGCCGCTGCGAAAGGTTCACCTGATAAATATCCCCGGCCCGGATGTAACGCTGCGCGCGCTCGACCTTCGCGATGAAATCAGCGCGGGAGAGGTTGGAAACGATATTTGATTGGGTAGGGACGCGTTCCGCCGCGTCCCCATTAAATGCAACAGAGGAGTTGGGGACGACGTGGAAGTCGTCCCTACCGAGCTTGGTCCGCCAAAACTCCAGCTGTTCCCCTGCCCGCTTTTCACTGCGCGAACCGTCGGCGGCGAGGCCGGTCGAAACAACGAAGGTTTTGCCGAGGTGATGGTCAAACACGGCCAGACTGTCGTAAAAGCCGGCGTGGCAGTCGGGCAGTTCGAGGTCGTTGACCGCGCGGCGCGGGAGTTTGGGCTCGGTGAAATTTTTCAAATCATAACCCCAGTAACCGAAGCAGCCGCCCAGTGGAAATGGCAGATCAATCTCGTCCAGCAGTTCGCAGCGCGCCAGCAGCGCATCCAGAATCGGCCATGGGTTGCCGAATTGAATGTGACGGGTGACGGGGGAAGTGTGGCGGGTGATTTCGCAGCGCGAGCCGAAGGAGCGGAACGCGAGAAATGGCCGCACCGCAACAAAAGAATACCGCGCCTGGGGCGAGTCGAATGACGATGTCCGCAGCAAAACGACGCCCGGCTCGTCACGCAGGCACTCGACGAGCGATTCCGGCGTGTGGGCGGTCGTAATTTCCTGGATCAGGGGACACATCACAACGCAGGGAATTTAACCATGAATGAGAGCGCGTGGCCAAATCAAAGCGCCGCCGCCGAGTCATCGCCTCACGAACAGCAGGATCAGCAAATCGATGGCAAAAAAAATCACGATGATGGCCTCCAACCACAACATTCTCTGCTCGTTCAACTCGGTGTGAAAGACGCTGTAAAGCTTGTCCAGCTGGGCCAGGCGCTGTTCCACGCTAGCCCGCCACTGGTCGAGGTAGAAACGGTCGCGCGCGCCCAGATAGACGCGGGCAAGATACCAGTCGCCGAAAAATTTGGTGATGTGCGTGACCTCGTCGGTGAGCTTCGCCACGTCCACGCGAAAACGGCGCAAATGGCGCAGGGTCTTGGAAGCCGCGCCAAACAATGGCAGACGCCGGCGATCCAGATCGTCGTAGGCGCGGTCGAGATACGTGTCGAGCCGGCGGTCCATCACCCGGAATTCCTCCAGTTGCAGGTTCGCCAGTTCCAGCGCGTACAACACGTCGTCCACGTAGCCCGTCAGGTCCACCACCAGTGCTGCGTCCCAGTCAATCACCGCCAGGTCCGTGTTCTCGAACGAGCGCTGGATGCGCAACACCTCGCCCACCTGTGCTTCGCTCAACTGGCTCGCCGTTGTCTCCGTGAGCAGGCCCGCCACTTCGCGCCGTTGTTCGCCCAGCCAGCGGTTCACGTCATTTGCTCCGGCCAGATCGGTCAGGCAAAACACCGTGTACGCCTCCGGCGGCGGCGGAAATTCCGTGCGCCCCACCATCGAGTCTTTCAGGCCGTCGCAAACCTCCGCGCAAAGCTTCATGGCCACGGTGTCCAGCGTCAGCCCGTTCTCCAGCTTCGGATTGTGAAACGGCATCAGGTCGGCCAGTGCGCCCGCCTCAAATGCCACCCGCAGCATCACCGTGACCACGCCCACATCGTAGATGCGAATCAGCCGGCGGACGGTCGCGCCGTGCAATGGGGCGGACAGCGGCGACGGCTCGATGGCGAGCGGTTTGTAGAGCGGCATGTCCTTCGGCAGCGTGCGGTCCATCCGGATTTCGAATGGAAACGGCTTTTCCGACAGAATTTCCTGCACCCGCGGCGTGATGATTTCATTCGCCACATCGAACGCATAAAGATAGACAACCTCGCCCTTCATCCTGATTAAACCTACCCCCGCGCCGGGGTTTGTCGAGGCGGGAGAATTTGGGTCTGGGGCTTTCGGCTTGGCGCAGCGAATGCATTGGCCGTATAATCCGGCGACCCCGTCAACCTTAAACAACAAATCACGGAAAACTCGACGACATTTAATGCCCGAATGGTTTCCGCGCGCTCGGACAGCGTGTATCGCGTTTACGCGCGGGGACATGACCTCTACTTCATCCAGCTCGCCGGTTTGAGCGCAACCGCACAGGCGCTCACGGTCCACCTCGGGCTGATCGGGATGTTGATTGGAGAATCCATGAAACGGCGGGCGAAAAAGAAGGCGGAGGCCACCCTCCAACGCGTCGGGCAGACGGACCCGGAAGAGTTGCTCCGCGAAAACAAAAACAATTTCAAAGTCTATATTCCCGAAATTCGCGAGGCGGTGATTGAACCGCCGTCGTTTTTTGCCATGCACGGCAAACAGGCGGGGCGTTGGAACTTTTCCCTGCGGGACGGCAGGAAAATGCGGTTTGAGTTTGAAAACAGCGACGAGCTGAAATCAGCCCTGGACGCGCTCCCGCGATTTTTAAATGCGACGCTGCAGGTGAATGTGGAGTGGAATGAAATCAAGAAGCGGTTTCAAAAGATAAAACACCACCATTGATCCTGTGCCGCGTCTGCCGGAGCGCGGTTGGGCCGCTTTGAGCCAGGCTCCGGATTGGCAGCTCAAGGGCGGGGCACGAAGCCCATTTGAGTCAGAATGTCCTGCCCCCGCTTTGACTGGACAAACTCGATAAATTCCCGGGTCGTTGATGATTCCCTCGTCATGTCGGTATAAAGGTGAAGCACACGCGCGTAAGGATATTGGCCTCCATTGACCGACGCGATGGCGGGAACCACGCCACCAATGGACACGGCCTTGACACCATCCCTGCCGGTCAGGTCGATGCTGGCATAACCAATGGCATTCACATCCTGGGCCACCGCCTGGACGATGCCCAGATAATTGGTGAATGCCTTCAGGCCCAAGGCATACGGCTTGTTATCCATGGCCAGTTCCTGAAAGCCCAGATGGGTCCCTGAAATTTCATCGCGGCTGCACAGATGAATCGGCGCATCCGGCCCGCCCACCGTCTTCCAGTTGGTGACCGCCCCCGTAAAAATGTCCCGCACTTGTTCCCGCGTCAGGTTTCCAATGGGGCTGCCGGCATTGACGATGACCGCCACGCTATAGGCGCCGATGACGTGGTCGTTGAATTCAATATCCCGATCCCTGGCCAGTTGCACTTCGTTCGTGCTCACCGGACGCGAAGCCGCGGCGATGTCGCATCGCTCCACCATCAATGCCCCCATCCCATACGTGGTCCCTTTGTATTCGGTGTCAAAAGCAACCGTGGGTTGCACCTTCCGGTACTCCGCAATGAGCCGCGGGCCCAGTTCTTCTCCGAACGTGTTCGATCCCCGGATGATGATTTTCCCCGGTTTCCCACAGCCCGCGACCACCGCACTGAGCAGCATCAAACCGAGGCTGCCCACAAGTGTGATTCGACGTAGATCAAAGCAATCGTTATTTGTTTTCATGACGCGCCATTCGGTTCACAATCAGATTAATTTACCGTTGATACTCCCTCCGTTGCGGCAAACAGTTCAAGGAAATAATTCGCATCCTCGCGGCCCGGCCCGGCGGAAAACAAGGTGAAGATGGAAACACCGACGGTTGGATCCGGAAGCCGGGGACCTTGATCAAGGTCCCCCACCGGCTCCCGCCCCGCCACCGATGCCCCCGTCCCCGATGATGGCGATCAACGGCAGGAACATGGCGATGACGATGCTGCCCACGACCATGGCCAGGAAAATAATCATGACCGGTTCCAGCAGCGACGTCATGGCGCTGACGGCGTTGTCCACCTCTCCGTCGCTGGCGTCGGCAATTTTCATGAGCATGTCCGGCAACGCGCCGGTTTGTTCGCCCACGTCCACCATGCCGGCCACCATCGCGGGAAAAATCCGGGATTCCTTCAGCGGCCCGGCGATGCTCCCGCCCTCCTTCACGCTGTCGTGGATTTTGGAAATCACGCCGCCCACGATGACATTGCCGGCCGTTTCCTTCACGATGGCCAGCGCCTGCAAGATGGGCACGCCGCTGCCGAGCAGGGTCCCCAGTGTGCGGGCAAACCGTGAGAGCACCACCTTGCGGCAAACCGTGCCAACAACGGGCAGGGCCAGTTTGAAGCGATCAAACCACCGCCGGCCGCACCGGGTGCGAATAAGAATCGGCAACCCAACCGCCAGGGCCAGCCCAACCATTCCGACCGTCAGAAAGTGGCTTTTGAACACATCGCTGATTTTCAACACCAACACGGTGAACGGCGGCATGGGCCGGCCATTGAGCAACCCGTCAAAAATTGCCCGGAACCGTGGAATGACAAAAACCGACAATAGCGTGAGGATGGCCGTTGCGACCACCAGCACGGCGGCCGGATAAAACATGGCGGCCTTGATCTTGCCTTTGATTTTCAACGCTTTTTCCATGAACTCCGCCTGGCGCCGGAGCGCCACTTCCAAAACACCGCCCATCTCGCCCGCCTTGACCATGTTCACATAGAGCGGGCTGAAAACCCTGGGATGCGCCGCCAGGGCCTCGGACAACGTACCCCCGCCTTCGATGGCCGCGGCCACGTCCGTGATGACGCGTTTCAGCGCATCGTTCTCCGCCTGCTCCTGCAGGATGCGCAATCCGCGCATGAGCGGCATCCCCACTTCAACCAGCGTCGCCAGCTGTCGGGTAAAAACCGCGAGGGCGGCCGGTTTGATTCTGCCGGCCGGCATTCGAACCTGCAGCTTGAGCATTTGGGGGACGGCAAATGCCTTTCTTTGCCGGCGCCGGAATGGAATGGGTGGCGCGACCCTGGTCGGAAACAACCCCATTTCCTTGATCCGCCTCAACGCCTCATTTTGATCGATGACATCCAGCGTCCCCTGGGTTTTCAGCCCGCCGGCATCCACAGCCTCATAACAATAGCTCGACATAACAACCTCATTTCAGGCCCTGCCCCGCATGGCAGGTGCTCTTACTGTTATGGACAGCGCCCGGATGACTTAGTCACGCAGCAATGGAGATTTGCGCCAAGGCGCGAAGATACGGAAAACATCGAACATTCAACATCGAACGCCCAACGTCGAAATAAAGGTTTGGGTGATGATTTGATGTTCTCCGATTGGACCTTGGCGATTGAAAAAATGGCCAACTTGAGACGCCAGCGATCGCGCCAGGCGTGCGGGCTTCGGTTTTAGCTGAAAGGAAGCCGCTCCCGGCGCTCAAACCTTCTTCGCCGCTGCCAGCGCCAGGACTTTGAAAGAATGGTTTCCCTTCGGCTGGACATCCGGCACGGCCGGACCCTGCGCCTGGGCAAAGGCGACCCGCGAACGCAGCAGCAGGGTGCGGCAGCACAAATCGGCGAGCGGCAACACCACGTTGAAGTTTTTGCCCATGTAACGGTGGTGCAACAGGTGGTGCCCGTTCAACCGGAAGAAAATGCCCGAGCGTTCCACGTGCCTTTTCTTTGGCAGATGCATGCACCAATGCAGGTATTCATAAGCCGTAAAATACAGCGTGCAGGCCACCGCCGCCCCGCACAAAATCCCCCATTTGTGCAGCAGCAGGGCCGCAACCAGAAACGGCAGCTGGCACACGGCCACGATGGCCGGACCGTTCCACCACGCCATGGGAATGGTTTTTTTGTCCGGCTCGTTCACGAGGTGGTAGGTGTGGTCCGCCTTGAAAATCCGGTGATGCACCAGCGCGTGCCGTTCAAACGGATACCGGAACCATTTGACGGAGTGGTGCATGACAAAACGGTGCAGCGTCCATTCGAAGAAGGAGCCGAACATGACTCCGGCAACCATTCCAATGGCGCTCCAAAAAAGAAACATGGTCATAATTCTATTGCTTGTCTTAAAGACTGAAGGAGAACTTCCAACAAACTTCCAACGAGGCTTGAACTCTAATCGGTCTTGCTTGACTATTAAGTTTACTCAAGATTCGGATTCGCGCAAGTTTTATTTCCCGGACGCGCAATTTGATCTACGCTCTCCTATCCGGGAGAATCCAGATTGGATTTGCACCCGGCCGGGATTTTATCCGTCCCAAACCACCCGGCCCTTCAAATGCCCCCCCGTACGCTTGAAGCCGAGCGAACCAGTAATCACATAGAAGGCCGGCCGTCCCTGGGAATGTTCCTTGAGGGCATCATTTCTGACGAATTTCATGATCGAGGGCAATGACAGCAAATCCGAGGCTATCAAATCGTTGTCCCGGTAGACGGTATACCTTTGTTTCGGATTGTTCATGGGTTTATTCGCCGGCTTTGGCGTCGCTCGCCATTGAGGCCAGACCGGCGGAGTTTCAAGTGGTGACATGGTAATAAATCCTGGAAATTGCTACCGGCCCACGGCTCCTTTCAGAACCATCACCGTGATCACGCTGCCGGCGGCAACCAGACCCAGTGATATGGCGGCCGCGATAATCTTGAATTCTTGGCTGTATTGTGAAGGATGCAAGCGCGGGAAGAACAATTTTCCAAAATAATCGATTAGCATGAAAAGCCTTTGGTTGCCATTAAACCCATTTCAACACCCATTCCCTTCAATGTCCACACATTCTTCGGGAAATATATTCTAAAATTCACCGGCGGGCGGAGTTCGACCAAACCTGTCGATGGCAAGAACCGCCCCGTTTTCGTTCCAAGCTTTACTTTGCCTCTTAAATTCATTTTGCTCCCGGCCATTCAATGAATGAACACCAACCGCACTGCGTCACGTGTGGGATGCCCCTGCTGGGACCGTTCTGTTCGCACTGCGGAGAACGACGCCGGGCATCGGGAGACCTTTCCTTCCGGCATTTCTTTGAGCACACGCTGGAAACGTTCACGCACGTGGACGGGAAGATCTTCGGCACCCTGAAGGCGTTGCTGTTCCGACCGGGCGTACTCACGACTGATTATCTGCTCGGCCGCCGCAAACCGTATATCGCGCCGCTGCAACTTTTTCTCATTGCCAACCTGATTTTCTTTCTGCTGCATCCGCTCGTCCCTTCGGCGGCTTTTACGACGCCCCTGCACATCCAACGTCAGGAGCGGCCGTTTTCCCCGCTCGTGCAGGCCATGGTGGACCGGAAGCTGGCAGCCAGCGGGATGACTTACGAGCAATTTGAAACGCAATTTGACATCCGCGCGGAGACCGAGGCGAAATCGCTGGTCATTATTCTCGTGCCCATGGTTTCGCTGTTCGTAGCCTTGCTTTACCTGCGACAGCGCCGGCATTTTCTCGAACACGTTGTCTTTTCGCTTCATTTCTGCGCGTTCTACATCCTTTGGATATTGTTTCTGCTCTGCCTTTCAAGGCCCGTGCTCGCTTTGCTGAAACTTGGGGGAACCGCACCTTCACATCTCACGTATGAAAGAGCAGTGTCGGTGTTCTCGCTTATAATCTGCGGGATTTATTTCCACTGCGCGGCCCGGCGGTTCTACGGCGGCCCGGCGTGGAAGACCGTTTTCAAAACCATAGCGTTCGCCCTGATGATGTATCCGATGCTGCTGGTCTATCGGTTCATTTTATTCCTGGTTGATTATGGGATGACATAACCGATGGGATCGTGCGGCTCCGTCACGCGGCCGACGCCGGCAACCGCGCCCGGTGATGTGCCGGACAAATTGGGAACCGGCGACATCGCGGTTGACCCGAAGACGCACACCGTGTGGGTTGCCTATCCCAAGGGAGATCACTGTTTCGTGCAGCCGTTTACTCCCGGCCGGTAAGCGGATTTAAACGGATGACGGCAGGCCACTGACCAGATTTCTGCAATATGGTGGTGCAGAGCCGTCCTCCGCCCTGAAATTGGGGCGGCGCAACAACGCCGTCAATGTGTTTACAGTCATCGGCCGCGCGGGTATGATGGGGCCGCAATAATCTTATGAGCGGCGAAAACATGTGGGGGGAAATCAATGCCCCCGCCAACCAACGAACTCCGACGTCCATTTTACGCGAGCAGGCCTCAATTTTGAGCCAGCTCACCAACGGCGTTTTGATCGGCTCCATCGAGCAGGAACCGACCACCACCAACATCCTCATTTACAATTTCTCCATCACGGCCCCCGCCATTAACAATCATAAATTTGCGATTCTCACCCTTCAATACTCCATCACCATCTACCCCCTGACCCTGACCGACCACACGACCCACGTGCAAAGACAGTGTTTGAATGAAGAAGGATTCGCGTCCGCCCTCAAAAACATCCTGTCCTCAACGCAGGTCAAACGCGTCATCTCCGCCCTCTTGATTCAAAGCCGGGACAACAAGGAAGTTTAGCCGGCCGGTCACTGGCCGCAGCACACAACGTCAGGTTATTTTTGCAGGCGGAAGAACTTCGCAGCAACCGGGCGCGGCAGCATGACGACGTTTTGATTGATGCTGATGGTCGCCGCATTGGTGACCGCCGTCCACGTGGCCGGCGGGGCGAGATTCGTCGCCGATTGCAGCACGTAACCGGGGTCGGCACTCAACGGCCAGGCCACGAGCACATTGGTGCCGGAAGGCGCAATCGTCAGGCTGGGACGGTTCGTGGCGAGCGAAATCAAGGTGATTTGCGTGCCCCACGAAGTGGACGAAGCGGGAATCTCCTGGATGGTCCAGAACAGGTTGTCGTCCGCAGGGTCCACCATCGTCGTGCTGTAGTCACCCCAACGATAGGGAGCTGAATCAAAACTGATGGTGAAATTGCTCACGCCACCCGTTTGAATCAGGAACGGCGACCCCATCGTCACGGTGGACCCGTTGACGCTGCCCACCGCGCCATAAATGCTGATGTCGCCGGCGGGGGCAGTGGAGCCGGAACGGTTGAACGCCAGCAGGAATTGACCCTGGCTGTTGGCCGCAATTGATGGATAGAAGAAATC
>JBEKSU010000070.1:0-15036 GCA_049516755.1 Verrucomicrobiota bacterium
ATCCCAACGGAAAAAACCGGCCTGGTGCTTGTCACCGGCGCCACCGGTTCCGGCAAATCCACCACGCTGGCCGCCATTCTAAACGAAATCAACAAATACAAACCCGTCCACATCGTCACTTTGGAAGACCCGGTTGAATATGTCCATTCGCACCGGATGGCCACTTTCAACCAGCGTGAATTGGGCATTGATTTTGATTCTTATGTCAACGGGTTGCGCGCCGCGCTGCGCCAGGCGCCCAAGGTCATTCTCGTCGGCGAAATGCGCGATCGGGACACGGTGAAGATCGCCTTGAGCGCGGCGGAAACCGGCCATCTGGTCCTCAGCACCCTGCACACCATCAACGCGGGCGAAACGGTCAACCGCATCCTGGGCATGTTCGAGCCGGATGAGCAGGAACAAATCCGCGTCCGCCTGGCGGACTCGCTGCGCTGGGTGGTCAGCCAGCGGTTGGTGACCAAGGTCGGCGGCGCGTCACGATTCGCGCTGCTCGAAATCATGGGCTCGAACCTCCGCACCCAGGAAGCCATCCGGCTGGGCGAAAGCGAAGGCAAAACCTTTTATGACATTATCGAGTCCAGCTATCCCTTCGGCTGGCGGACGTTCGACCACGCCTGCATGGAAGCCTTCGAACAAGGCACCATCACGGAGGAAACCGCCCTGCTCTACTGCACCAAACGCAGCGTCCTTTCCCGCGCCATTGACAACATCAAGAAATCGCGCGGCGAAATGACCTCCACCAGCGGCTCATTGCGCATGAAAACGTCGTCCGCGGACGGTGGTGCCTCGCCGCCCGTCCTTAAAATCAAATAACCATGAACGGCTCATTCGATTTCGTCAGCACCGAGGACAAACCGGCCTTGATCGCCTTTTCCACGCCCGAATGGCTGGAGACCGCGAAGACCGCATTGCAGGAGCTGGGCTACAAGGTCCACACCGCCGCCACGCACAGCGATTTTCTCGTGCGCTTCGGCCAGGCCCACTATCAGGTGGTCATTGTCGAGGAACTGTTCGGCGCGAACACCATTGACGAGAATCTCACGCTCAAGGCGCTGCAAGCCATGCCGGTCAACCAGCGCCGCCATGCCACAATCATTTTGCTCGGCGATTCGTTCCAGACCTTCACGCCCATGGAAGCCTTCCGGCACAGCGTCCATGCCGTCATCAGCAGCTCGGAAATGTTTCTGCTCCAGCAACTGGTGGAAAAGGCCGTGGCCGACAACGAACTGTTCCTGCACAGCTTCCGCGAAGTCCAGGCCCGCGTCTTCACCAGCGGCAATCGCTTGTAATTTCCCCTGTTGATTCACGGATTTTTCAGCGATTTTTCATAGGTTCACTTTACTATTATTCCAAGCCGAATATCCTAACCCAACCGAGCTATGCTTAAGCGCAGGTTGAGCTACTATTTACTGCTTATCTGGCACGACTATGTGACCGAAGCTCCAGCAATCTTGTTTGAGTTTTTAGGTCAGTGGGGTACTCCGTTTCAAATATTCAGAAAAATCCGCGTGATGGATCCAATAGCCGAAACCCGTGGTTACTTTGTTGCCACAATTGAGCACGCTTTAACCCTGATTGAGACAGTTGATTTGGTGCGATTTAACAGGGTACAGCGGGAAATTCACAGTGTTATCAGTGCTCGATCACTTTTAGGCTCGTCTTACGGGCGACCATTGAGAACCTGTTTAGTGGATATGAGATGTTTCTATGTAAAGGATGATCCAGACGCGTTCATAAAAATAGTCGCTTCTGCCCTGGTTCGCGAGGCAACAGTCGGGCACCTCGTTAGCAAAGGAATGGTGCGAACGCGGCGAAATCGACTGCGTTTTAATCAATTATGCAATCGAGAAGCGCGACGATTCCTTCAGAAGGTTGGTGTGGAAATCACCACTCCATGGGATTCTGAGCCACAGCAGGTAGCGTTTTGGAAACGTGTCGCAACAGCTTTCCACGGAGTATTTGGGTGCGATTACGCTACTGAAGCGGAACTTTGGAAAGAGTCGGGCATACCCTACAAACGTGAAAAAAACGAAAATTAAACCCTCGTTCGTAATGCTCCTCTCAGTTTCCATCACCGGTCTGAAACCGACAATCGCTTGTAATCCCGGCGGCCTTTAATTAATTTTCACAGTGTCATTCATGACTCGCCTCGACCAGGCACTGGTTGAACGCGGCCTTTGCGAAAGCCGCGAACGCGCCAAGCGCGCCATCATCGCTGGCCAGGTCCGCATCAACGCCCAGCCTGCCCGCAAACCCAGCGACTCCGTCAAACCCGATGACCAGCTCACCCTGGACGCGGACGAGAAATACGTCAGCCGCGGCGGCCACAAACTTGAACACGCCCTGCGCCATTTTCAACTGGACGTCGCCGGCCTGATAGCGCTCGACTTGGGCGCGTCCACCGGCGGATTCACCGATTGCTTGTTGCAACACGGTGCGGCGAAGGTTTTCGCCGTGGACGTTGGCCGGGGACAACTGGCCTGGAAACTCCGCCTGGACCCGCGCGTCGTCGTCATGGAGAAGACCAATGCGCGCCATCTAAAACCGGAACATTTCGGAGGGGCGAGTTCCACGAGCCCGAAACTGGCCAAAGTCGAATCAAAGTCAGGGACTCGTATAACTCGTCCCTCCGAAAGTGAATTCCGCCGCTTTGATTTGATAACCATTGACTGCTCGTTTATTTCGTTGCGAAACATCCTGCCCGCTGCCATTGCTTTATTGCAGCCGGATGGCAGAATTGTCGCGCTCATCAAACCGCAGTTTGAAGCCGGCAAAGCCGAAGCCGACAAGGGTCGCGGCGTCATCAGCGACCCAGCGGTGCATGAGCGCGTGCTCGATGAACTGCGGGAATTTGTCCGCGCGCAACCCGGGTTGCGCTGGCAGGGCGTGGTGGAATCGCCGTTGCTCGGCCCGGCGGGCAACAAGGAATTTTTGGCGCTGATTGAAAAAACAAGCTGACAAAATCAAACGCGTCGGGCTCATCGGCAATTCCGACAAGGCCGCCTGCGCCGACAGCGTCCGCAAGGCCGCGCGGCTCATCCAACGAGCCGGACGCAAGGTGCTGTGTGACGCCGTGACCGCCCGCCTGGCCGGATTGAAAAATACCGCGTGCGGCGCCGCCGCCGCCCTGGCGCGCGAAGCGGACCTGCTGCTGGTGTTTGGCGGCGACGGCACGATGCTGCACGTCGCCCGCGAAATCGCCGGCTCGGCCACGCCCATGCTTGGCATCAATATCGGCGGCCTCGGCTTTCTCACCGCCGTGCCGTCGGACGAAATCGCCCGCGCCCTGGCTCACATCTGGCGCGGTGAATTCAAATACGAATCCCGCGCCTTGATCGAGGTCGTCGGCCGCTGCCGGGGACGGCGGATTCATGAAACCGCGCTCAACGACATTGTGGTGAGCCGCAGCGGAATATTACGGCTCATCAAACTGGACGTGAGCGTGGACGGCGAGCTGGTCGCGCGCTACCACGGCGACGGATTGATCATCAGTTCGCCCACGGGTTCAACGGCGTATTCGCTGGCGGCGGGTGGCGCCATTGTTTCGCCCACCGCCGAAGTGTTTGCGCTCACACCGATTTGTCCGCACACGCTCTCCAATCGCCCGCTTATTTTGCCGTTGAAATCAACCATTCGCGTCAAATCCATCAGTTCGCCGCCGTCAACAATTTTGAGCGCGGACGGACAGTTTGTCACCGAGCTTGGGGCCGGCGACGAGGTGACGATTCGCCGCAGCCGGGGCACGGTCCGCCTGATGCATCTGGCGGACAGTTCTTTTTGGGAAGCGATGCGCCGCAAGCTGCACTGGCGCGGAGCGTATTTATGAAAGGCCAGGGTTGAATGAAAAATCGAATCGGGCCGGAAGATTTCTTTACTTCAGCCTTCAGCCTTCAGCCTTTAGCCTTTTACAACCATGGTCCGACTTAAAGACATAGCCCGGCATGCGGGCGTCTCGGTGATGACGGTCTCGAAGGCGTTGCGCGACGAGCCGGATGTGTCAGCGGCCACCAAGCTGCGCATCAAGACGCTGGCGCAACAAATGGGTTATGTTCCCGACTCGTCGGCCCAGGGGCTGCGCAACCGGACGACCAAGTTGTTCGGCCTCGTCATTCCATCGAGCACGGACCCGATTTTCGCGCGTGTCGTTTTTGCCATTGAAGAACGCGCCCACGAACTGGGCTACGACATTTTGCTCACCCATACGCACAACCTGCCGGCCCGCGAGGAGGCCTGCATCCGGCGGTTGTTGTCGCGCCGCGTGGACGGGCTGTTCATCTCGCCGGTGTATCGCTTTGAAGCCGAGGCGCGAATTTATCAGGAGGTGCTGGCCCGCCAGGTTCCGACGGTTTTAATCGGTCCGCCCGCGCCATTCTGCAAATCGTTCCTCAGCGTGGAAATTGATGAACAGGCGGCCAGCCACACCGCGACGCAACACCTGCTGAAACTCGGCCATAAACGCATTGCCTACCTCACCGGTCCGCCCACCGCGCCATGGGTGCATGAACGGTTTGAAGGCTACCGCCACGCTTTGCGCGAAGCGGAATTGGACGTGGACGACAAGCTGGTTTTTCAGGCCGGCAGCACCATTGAAGATGGCACCAAAGCCGCGCTGCAAATGCTGAATGAATCGTGTGATGCCACCGCCGTTCAAACCGTCAATGACCTCGTCGCCATAGGCTGCGCAGACGCGTTGTTCGCGAAGGGTTTGCGGATTCCGGAGGACATTTCGCTCGTGGGTTTCGGCAACATCATGACGGCGGAATATTTTCGCGTGCCGCTGACCACCATCCGCCAGCCAAAGTTCCGGCTCGGCATGGCCGCCGTGGAAGCGATGATGAACCTGCTGAAGGGCCAGCGGGTTGAAACGAAACGTCTGTCCTCCGAATTCATCGAACGCAAGAGCACCGCACCGCCGAAAGCCGACGCGAAGGCAAAACCGGCGTAGCGGCTTTCGGCAGAAAGCCGGATGATTTCCTGGAAGAACGCGGCGTTCTGCCAGGATGCCGCCGCTGTACATCGGAGCGTTTTGCACAGTTCAAACCGTTCCCAGCCGGAACGCCGCGAGCAAAGTGTGGCGCGCGCCAGCCGGGGACAGTTCGCTGCGGATGATTTCCATTTCCTGCGCCGTCCATTCGCCGAACAGCCGCTTTTCGAGCGTCTGCGCCCGGGCGGCCAGGTCCCGGGTGTCGGCTGGCCTCGGATTTTTCAGCCGACCCAACGTGACATGGCCCGTGAAATTCTTTTCGCCGGGTTCAGGACTGAATGGGCCGACCGCAGTTTCAATCTGTTGCTGCAAATCCACCAGCCGCCCTGCCCCATCATTGATACCCACCCAGATGACCCGGGGAGCACGGAGATTAGGGAAAAAACCGATGCCCTCGGCGCGCAAGGACAAGGGCCGGGCGTTCCGGCAAACGGCACCGGCCGATTTCTTCAAATCCTCGACGCCATCCGCTGGAACATCACCCAGGAACCGGAGCGTGAGATGGAATTGATCCGGCCGGGTCCAGCGGGCCACACCGCGGGGCACGAGCGGCAGCAATTCCTCCTGGACGCGGATGATTTCATCCCGGACCGGCTCCGGAATGGAAATCGCGATGAACAACCGGAGCGGGTCGGTTAAACTGTTGCTGGCCATGATTCAGCCAATCTGTTGTCCGCATCGCCGGATTTCAAGACCGGATTGTGGCCCCTTGGGAGCGCCGAGTCTCGCCGGCGAATGTTCAAGTCCGTAGCAGTGGTACCAGCCGGCGGGACGCCAGCGCTCCCAGGACATCGGCGGACTGTTTTTTATTCGACACTCAACGCTCAACTCTTAACACTCAACGCCATGAAATGGCCTGCCGATTACCACATGCACACGCCGCTTTGCCGACACGCGACCGGCGAGCCGGGCGAATATGCCCGACGCGCGCTGGCCGCCGGATTCACGGAAATCGGCTTCTCCGACCATTCACCGATGCCGCGCGACGATTTCGACGACTGGCGGATGTACGCCAGTCAGCTTGACGAATACGTCGCCAAAGTCCTCCAGGCGCAAAAGGATTTTCCGAACCTGACCATCCGCCTCGCGCTGGAAGTGGATTATCTGCCCGGTTACGAAAACTGGATTCGTGACCTCGCCGCGCGGCATCCGTGGGACTATTTCATCGGTTCGGTGCATTACGTCTCCGATGACTGGGTCGTGGATAATCCGCATGAAATTTCCAAATGGAAGAACCGCGACCCGTTCGAGGTCTGGTCGGCCTACTTCGAGCGGCTGACCAAGGCAGCGGAGACCGGCTTCTTTGAAATCATCGGCCATGCCGACCTGCCGAAAAAATTCGGCCACCGGCCGACATGCGACTGCCAGCCGCTTTACGAAAAGTTCCTGAACGCCGCCCGGAAACACAACTGCGCCATCGAGCTCAACACCGCCGGTTTGCGCAAAGATTGCAGGGAGATCTATCCCAGCCGCGAGATTCTCCAGCTCGCGTTCAAAAAAGGCGTGCCGATAACGTTTGGCTCGGACGCCCACGCGCCGGAGGAAGTGGGAATGAATTTTGCCGAAGCCGTCCAGTTCGCACGCTCTGTCGGCTACCAGGAAGGCTGCCGGTTTACACAGCGAAAACGTCAAACGGTTAAATTTTGATTTCAGCCTTCCGGGTCATGTTCACTGCCAAATTGACAAAAAACCAGCTCACGGCCTTTATCTGCCTCGCGCTTGCCCTGGTCACAACCGCGCTTTACTGGCCGATGACTCATCACGATTTTGTCAAATTCGATGACGACGATTACATCACCAACAATTCCCACGTTCAGGCCGGACTGACCTGGGCCGGGGTGATCTGGGCATTCCAAACCGGAGCCGCCGCCAACTGGCATCCATTGACATGGCTTTCGCACATGCTGGATTGCCAGTTATATGGCTTGTATCCCGGCGGCCATCACTCGACCAATCTGATTTTTCACATCGCCAACACCTTGCTGCTGTTTCTTTGGTTGCGGCAACTCACCGGCGCCTTGTGGCGCAGCGCGCTGGTGGCGGCGTTGTTCGCCTGGCATCCGCTGCACGTGGAATCGGTGGCGTGGGCGGCGGAACGCAAGGATGTGCTGAGCGCATTCTTCTGGATGCTGACGCTGATGGCATACACGCCATATGCGACAAGCGGCAGGCGGCAGGTGACACAAACCACTTCCTTCTTGTCACGTGTCACGTGTCACGTGTCACCTTATTACTTCCTCGCGCTCTTCTTTTTTGCCTGCGGTCTGATGTCCAAGCCGATGGTGGTGACGCTGCCTTTCGTTTTGCTGCTGCTTGATTTCTGGCCGCTGAACCGGTTCTCCAGTTTCCAGTTCCAGATTTCAAGTTCTGAAGAATCCACAACCACCCATCACCAACCCTCAACCAAATCAGTCTTCGGGCTGATTTATGAAAAACTGCCCTTCTTCGCGCTCACCCTGGCGGCCAGTATGGTGACCTATATTGTGCAAAACTCGGGCCGGGAACTCTGGTCGCCGGGTGTATTGTCCTTTCCATCCCGCCTGGCAAACGCCTTGTGGGCCTACGAGCGTTACATCTCCAAAACATTCTGGCCGGTGGATCTCTGCATGTTTTATCCGCACCCATATCATTGGCCGGCCAGCGTGGCGATCGGCGCGGCGTTATTGCTGGCCTTTTGGTCGGGATTTTCCATCTGGCGCGCGCGCCAAAATCCGTATTTGCCCGTCGGCTGGTTCTGGTTTCTGGGAACGCTCATCCCCACCATCGGCCTGGTGCAGGTCGGCTCGCAATCCATGGCTGACCGTTACATGTATATTCCCAGCATCGGCCTGTTCATCCTGGTGGTGTGGAGCATCAACGACATTTTGAACTGGCGTCCCCGCTGGCGGTATGCCACAGCGTTGGCCGGGGGTGCGGCGCTCGTGGGTTGTCTGGTCGGCACCGAAATCCAACTGAGCTACTGGCAAAACAGCATCGTACTCTTCCGCCATGCCATTGCGGTGACCACCGATAATTTCGTCGCCTACACCTGCCTGGGCGAAACCCTCAGTGACCTGGGCATGAAAAAGGAGGCGATGATGATTTGCGCTGAAGCGGTGAAAATTTCGCCGGACAGCCCGGTGGCACAATATAATTTCGGCATGGCTTTGCTGCGGAACAACAAGCCGGACGAGGCGCTGGCGCACCTGGACGCCGCCGGGCTGCTGGCCCCGCACAATTCCGAGATTCAATACAACCTTGGCCTGTTTTTGCTGATGCACAACAAACCGGATGAGGCTGCGGGCCATTTCGCCGCCGCGCTCGTTGAAAGGCCGGACTTCGCGGAGGCGCATTTCCGGATGGCACAGGTCTTGTCCCGACAACACAAATCCAAGGAAGCCATTTTTCATTACCGCGAGGCGTTGCGTCTCAAGCCGGAATTCCCCGAGGCGAAAGCCGCGCTCGGCCAGTTGCTTTCCACCGATCCCGGCTTGAAACCCGGGCCTTGAATGGGCGCATCTTGACACTGCCCCCAAACGTAGCGCAGCCGTCCCCGGCTGCGAGTTCCCGGGGCGTCCGCGCCCCGTGTGGGCTGGGCTTGGACGCGAGACGCGGCCAGAACCCGCAGGCGGAGACGCCTGCGCTACGGGGCAGTGCGCGGATGCGCCCGCCTTGAACGGCAGACCAACCGGACAATGGACACGGGCAGATTGCTGTGATAAGTTTTTCAACCACATAACCAGCCCAACCAGAAGTAAATTCATGACACAGACGTTGCGTTCGTTTTTTTCCCCAGGCGTCCTTGCCGGTTTCCTGCTGTTGAGCCCGATCCTGGACGTTTCCGGCCAGGTCACCAACATCTCGGACAATGCCATCAGCAATGTCATCGTCACGGTGGCAAAACATTGGCAGGGCACGCTGGCGGACGGGAGTTATCCGGCGGCGACCACGTTGTCCGCCGCCCAGTCCGCCACTGCGCCGACCGGCATCACCTGGGAATATGCCTGGGGGGGTAAATCTTTACGGCCAGCTTCACGTGAAGGACGCCACCGGCAACACCAACGCCGAAAATTTTGTGCTGAATCACAACCTGATTTGCGGGCGCTATTACGCCTGGCTGATGAGCCTGACCAACACGCTCACCAGCACTTCCGGCCTGGCGAGTTTTCAAAGCGGCAACGCCGTGCTGGGCACGTTTTTCACCCTCGGCAAGCTGGATTACTGCGGCTCGATGACCGCTCAAATGCTGGAAGGCGCGCTGCGCCACGCCGGCAGCCCGACTGTCGAGCAGGTGCAGATGGCCATGGTTACCGCCAAATACGTCAGCAGCGGCCAGCCCCGGACCAACGGAATACTCTACCGGCCGGAACGGGGAGCCACCATCTGGGCGGACGATCTTTACATGAGCTGCCCGTTTCTCGTCCGCTGGTATCAATACACCGGCAACACCAATTTTCTCGATGATGCCGCCAGCCAGGTGATTGGCATGGCCGGTTATTTGCAGGATACAAACGGCCTTTGGTACCACGGTTATTATTGCACCAACCACTACGTCAACGGCGTCAAATGGGGCCGCGCCAACGGTTGGGCGATGGTGACCACGGTTGAGATTCTCTCCGTCATGCCCACCAATCATCCCGCCCGTGCGACCCTGCTGGACATCCTGCGACGGCACATCGCCGGCGTCGAATCGGTGCAGGCGACCAACGGCATGTGGCATCAGGTGCTGGATCATCCCGAAGTGTGGGTGGAAACCTCCTGCACCGCCCTGTTCGCCTACAGCATCGCCCGGGCGGTGAATCGCGGCTGGATTGATCCCACGAACATGGCCGTGGCGCGCAAGGCCTTTTCCGCCATCGCACAATTGCAGGTGAGCGCCAGTGGCGTCATCAGCAACATCTGTCCGGGCACCAGCCTCAGCAACAGCATCGCCTACTATACGAACAAACTTCAGCCGGCCACCGACGACCGTCATGGCCCCGGGCCGGTCATGCTCGCCGGTGCGGAAATTCTGCTCGCTCCCAAACTGGGCATTGCCAAAAGCGGAAACCAGGCCGCGATTTCCTGGAACGCCGGCCTGACCAATTTCAATTTGCACGCGAGCACGAATCTGACCGATTGGAGCGTTTGGACAAATCTCCCGGCTGTCACCAACTGGCAAAGCATTGTCACCGATTCGAATGCGAGTTGCCGCTTTTTCCGGCTGGATTCCTCGTTGCCAGGTTATCCGCCGGTGCCGCTGAATTTCGAGGCGGAATTGCTCGCCCGCGCGACCAATGGCGCCACCGCCACTGTTTCGGCCCTGGATACAAATGCCAGCGGCAGCTATTACGTCACTTTGAACAGCAGCAGTGCCGGCAATTACATCGAGTTGACGCTCACCAACGTCCCGGCGGGAACATACCGGACCAAACTTGTTTTCCCATCCGGCAGCAATCGCGGCCAGCTCGGCCTCAAGCTGGATGGCAATGCGCTGGGCGGCACGCTTGATGAATATTGGGCAACCGCGGTTTATCCGCTCTGGGATTTCGGCCCGGTCACGTTTGCCTCAACCGGCGACCACACCGTCCGCTTGACGGCCACCGGCAAAAACGTTGCGTCAAGTTCCTACACGATTACGGCGGACAAATTTATGCTCGTGCCGCAATAGCTTCAGCTCCCATGCTGGACATGTTGCCGGCATTCTGAAAAACTTCGCGCCCGTGAGACAATCAATCGTCACCTTGGACATGGAAGGCGTGCTGACGCCGGAAATCTGGATTGCCGTCGCCGAGAAAACCGGCATCCCGGAACTGCGCCGCACCACGCGCGACGAACCGGATTACGACAAGCTTATGCGCGGCCGCCTCGCCATCCTGGACAAACATGGATTGAAGCTGTCCGACATCCAGAAGGTCATCGGCACGCTGCACCCCTTGCCCGGCGGCAAGGAATTTCTCGATGAACTCCGTTCACTCGTGCAGGTCGTCATCCTGTCCGACACGTTCGAGCAGTTCGCCGCCCCCCTGCTCCGCCAGCTCGGCCAGCCAACACTCCTGTGCCACCGGCTCGTCGTCGAAAACGATCACATCGTGAATTACCAGTTGCGCATCCGGGAACAGAAACGCGAGGCCGTGGCCGCCTTCAAACGGATGAATTACCACGTCATTTCCGGCGGCGATTCATTCAACGACACCGCCATGCTCATCGAGGCGAATGTGGGAATCCTCTTCCGCGCGCCCGACGCGGTGAAAAAGCAATTCCCGCAGTTCAAAGCAGTCGAAGCGTACGCCGATTTGATGAAGCTGATCAAGGCGGCGATGGCATAACGTGCTTCCGGCATCCTGCCGGAAGATCAAAATAATGTTCTGCCGGCAGGATGCCGGCAGCACGTTCAATCTTCGGCTTTAAACGCGCGCGAAATCAAATCCTGCACGGCTTGTTTGGGCTTTTTGCCTTCGTAGAGCAGCGCGTAAACCTCGTCAATGATCGGCGTGAGCACCTGCTTGCCACGCGCCAGCCGGTGCGCGGACCGCGCCGTCGGATAGCCCTCGGCCAGTTTCGGGTGCGATGCCTGGATGGCCGCCATCGTTTCACCGCGCCCCAGCCGTTCGCCGAGATCGCGATTGCGGCTCTGTTTTGAGAAACAGGTCAGCATGAGGTCGCCCAAACCGCTCAATCCGGCAAACGTCTCCGCCTGTGCGCCGCACGCCACCCCCAGCCGGCGCATCTCGGACAACGCCCGGGTGACCAGTCCGGCCTTCGTGTTGTCGCCGTAGCCCAGACCGTCGCTCACGCCGGCCGCGATGGCGATGATGTTTTTCAACGCGCCGCCGTATTCCACACCGAGGACGTCCGTGCTGCGATAAATCCGGAAGCTGGGGCGATGAAAGAGTCCTTGCACCGTTCGCGCCGTGCCGGCGTTTTCACTGGCACAAACCACCGTGGTCGGAATGCCCAGCGCCACTTCGTGGGCAAAGCTCGGACCGGAAAGCGCGGCCACGCGTTCCGCCGGCGCCTGCTCGCGCAATATCCGGCTCATTGTTTCGCCGGTCTCAAATTCAATGCCCTTGGTCACGCTCACCATGATGGCCGGATGCCCTTTTAATCTCATGGCAACCTGACGAAATGACTGCGACGGAATTGACAGCGTCAGGCACTCGGCCCCCGCCACCGCTGTGTCGAAATCCGCCTCCGGCTTCCAATCCCTCGGCAACGCCATGCCGGGCAGGTAACGCTCATTCTGCCCACGGCGGAGTTCGTCGAGCGTCCGCGTGTCAATGTCCCAAAGGGTCACGGCATTGCCGTTTTCGTGCAGCACTTTGGCCAGGGCGGTCCCCCACGCGCCCGCGCCAAGAACGGTGATTTTCATTTGGTTGCCTCCGGTGTCGCGGATTTTTGGCCGATTCGGCTTTCGGTTCCGGCCATCAACCGCCTGATGTTCGAACGATGCTTGTAAATAGCCATCACTCCCAGCGCCGTGGTGACAAGGCCGAGGAACCGGCTGTCGGTTTGCAAACACCAGACTGCCGTCGGCAACGCAATGGCCGCAGCGATGGATCCGATGGAAACATAACGCGTCACCAGCACTGCCAGCGCAAAGGCCGCCGTGGCAATCCCGACCGCCAGGGGCGCGATCGCCAAATAAACCCCGCCGGTCGTAGCGATGCCCTTGCCGCCCTTGAACTTCAGCCAGCAGGTGAAATTATGGCCGAGAACGGCGGAAATTCCGGCAATCACGAAATAACGCGTCTGCAGCTCCATCGGTTCCTGATGGAAATAAACAACGATTCCGGACAGGTGCGGCGCCAGCAGGTTGAAAATCAGCGGAGTCACAAAAGCGCAGGCCGCATATCCCTTCAACGCATCCATGACCAGCACAAATATTCCCGCCGGCCGGCCCAGCACGCGCATGGCGTTCGTGGCGCCGATGTTACCGCTGCCCACGGCGCGGATGTCAATCCCCTTTGCCCGCGCAACGAGATAGCCGGTGGGGATTGAACCCAGCAAATACGCCGCGATGGCGATGACTACGAAAACGAGCACGCCGGGAGTTTATGAACCCGGAGTCCAAAGTTCAAAGTCCAAAGTTGACGCTAAAACGAAATTTTCAATGAACTTTGAACTTTGAACCCTGAACGCCGAACTTTAAGCTGCCCGCATGGCATCAAAGGTCAAAGTCGCCGTCCTCGGCGCCGGCTCGCTGGGTCAACATCATGTCCGCATCTACGCCGAACTCGCCGCCGCCGGCCAGGTGGAGCTCGCCGGCATCTTCGACACCCAGCCCGAAACCGCCCGCAAAATCACCGCCAAACATAACGTCCGCACGTTCAACTCCGTCGCCGAAGCCGCTGCCGCCAGCGACGCGTTGAACATCGCCACGCCCACCACCACGCACTTCGATCTGGCCAAAGGATTGCTCGCGCAGGGCAAACACGTCCTTGTCGAAAAACCGATGACCGACAGCTCCGAGCAGGCTGCCGAACTGTGCGAACTCGCGCAGCAGAAAAATTGCGTCCTGCAGGTCGGCCACGTCGAGCGGTTCAATCCGGTTTTCAAATATCTTGAAACCGTCGCCACCCAGCCGCGGTTCATCGAGTGTCACCGGCTGTCGCCCTACCCGGCCCGTTCCACCGACATCGGCGTCGTGCTTGACCTGATGATTCACGATCTGGACGTGGTGCTCGCGTTCGTGAAATCGCCGGTGACCAGCGTGGACGCGGTGGGCATTCCCGTGTTGAGCAAGAGTGAGGACATTGCCAACGCGCGGTTGCGATTTGCCAACGGTTGTGTCGCCAACCTGACCGTCAGCCGGGTGAGCCCGGAGAAGATGCGCAAAATCCGTGTGTTCAGCGGTCCGGACAATCCCTGTTACATCTCGCTCGATTACCGGGTGCAGGAAGGCTTCATCTATCGCATCGCCCGCGACGACGAGCCGGAAAGTTCACTGCTGAAAAAAATCATGGCCGCCAAGCTCGGCATCGGCAAAGACTCCACCATCGTCAGCCAGTTTGCCGGCAAGAAGATCGTGCGCGAACCCGTGCCGATTGCCAAAGACGAACCGCTCAAGCTCGAACTGCAAAGCTTCGTCAATTGCGTCCGCGAAAAGCAAACCCCCGTCGTCAGCGGCGAATCCGCCAAGCGCGCGCTGGACCTGGCCTTTGAAATCACGCGGCAGATTCAGAATTTGAAAGCTTAACCGCAGAGGCGCAGAAGAAACAATACCGTGAACCCGAATACGTTCATGCTGATTGCCGGCGAAGCGAGCGGGGATTTGCTCGCGGCGGAATATCGTTTCGTAGGAGACGACGTGAGGAGTCTCTAACTTCTCCGCATGAATCTTCAATCTTCCACCAAGCCAACGCGTGATCCGTTGAACCGGACGTTTTATCTGCCGCGCCTGGCCCGCGAGCATTATCAGGGCGACGCCGTGGTTTTTTGGACGCTCACCATTTTTGACAAGGCCAAGGGTTGGTTGAACCCGACTTTTCATCACAGCTTTCGGGAACTGATGTTCCATGTCGCCGCCAGCGAAGGATTGCTTTGTCCGATCTATTGCCTGATGCCGGATCACTTGCATTTGGTCTGGATGGGTTTGCGTCGGGATTCGGACCAATTCACCGGCATGGCATTTCTTCGAACCTACCTTGAGCCGGAACTTGCACCTGCCAAATTTCAACCACAGGCCCAGGATGAAGTGTTGCGCGAGGAACAACGAAAACACAACGCATTTGCCAAGGTTTGCTTTTACATCGCCGCTAATCCGGTCCGAGCGGGTCTGATTAACGAAAATGAAATCTGGCCATTCACCGGTTGTGTGATTCCCGGTTATCCCACGTTGGACGCAAGGAACGATACTTTCTGGCCGACATTCTGGCGGATTTATAGCAAACTACGTCAACCGGATGCAGGAAGTATCAAGCGGTCGCCAATTGTCCAAAATGAAATCAGAGACTCCTCACGTCGTCTCCTACGGAGTTAAGGAATGACTCCCAAAACCTTCATGCTCATTGCCGGTGAGGCGAGCGGGGATTTGCTCGCGGCGGAATTGGTGATCGCCTTGCGCAGCCGGTTGCCGGACGCGAAATTCATCG
>JBEKSU010000071.1:0-14811 GCA_049516755.1 Verrucomicrobiota bacterium
ACTTTTGACGCCACCGACAAGATCAACGTCGTCCGCTGGCTGCCCGGAAGGCCGTACCTCCAGTACGACCAGACTTTTCTGATTTTCCACCGCAACCCGGACGCCACCGGCGACCCCAACTTCCGGAACCGGGAAACAAAAATTAAACCGGCCAAGGCGCCAGGACCTTCTGGTGAATAACAAAAGGTTGAACAAACCGCCATTCATCGGGATTTTAGTTGCGGATGAAAAGGACGCACCAACGATAAACCTGAAAGGACCATTACCATGCCTTACCTTGCAGTCGGCAAAGAAAATTCCGGCGACATCAATCTCTATTACGAAGACCACGGCGCGGGCAAGCCGGTCGTGCTGATCCATGGCTGGCCGTTGAGCGGCCAATCCTGGGAGAAACAAACGACGGCCCTGCTCGCGGCGGGTTTCCGGGTCATCACCTACGACCGTCGGGGATTCGGCCTCTCCGACAAGCCAACGTCCGGCTACGACTACGACACTTTTGCCGCGGACCTGCACCAGCTCATCACGAAGCTCGACCTGCGCGACGTCACACTGGCTGGCTTTTCGATGGGCGGCGGCGAAGTGGCCCGGTATTTGGGCAAATACGGATCGGATCGTGTGAAAAAGGCGGTGTTTATCGCCGCCATCCCGCCGTTCCTGTTGAAGACGCCCGACAACCGGCTGGGCGTGGACGGCAGTGTCTTCGAAGGCATCAAACAGGCGCTCGTCGCCGACCGGCTGGCGTTCCTCGCCAAGTTCCTCGCAAATTTCTACAACGTGGACGTCTTGGGCGGCAAACTCATCAGCGATCAGGTCGTGCAAGCGAACTGGAACATCGCAGCGGGCGCCTCACCCAAAGGCACGCTGGATTGCGTCTCGGCGTGGCTAACGGATTTCCGGAAAGACCTCGCCGCCATCAACGTGCCCACGCTGGTGGTTCACGGCGATGCCGACCGGATAGTTCCGCTCGCCGCCTCGGCCAAACGCGTGCATGAAGCGGTCAAGGGCAGCCGGCTGGTGGTGCTCGAAGGCGCTCCGCACGGCCTGAACTGGACCCACGCCGACCAACTCAACCGTGCGCTGTTGGATTTTCTTGGGAAATAATTAAAAATCCCAAAGGGATTTCATCATTCAGCCCAGTGTTGCCCCGAACGCTTTCGGGGCTACGCTGGGTGACGAATCAAAAATGAAATCAAGCCCCCTGACGGGGCAATAGAAACATCAGCGAGTGATTTTCTGCCGTCCCTGCCGGTTTGTTTGATGTAGGAGTCGAGGTTGCGAGACTCAAATTTCCTTTTTCAGTTTGAGACTCCTTACGTCGTCTCCTACAAAGTGGATGAAATAAATTATCCAAAGGCGACGGCCGGTTCAGTCGGTGGGGCGAGCGTCCTCGCGAGCCGGCTTGAAAACCAGCCACACCCAGCCGAACAGGAAACTCACGCCGCCGATGGGCGTGATGGCGCCGAGCCAAAGGACATGGGTGACCGCCAGCAGATAGAGCGAGCCGGAGAAAAAGAAAATGCCGATGAGAAAGCTCCACCAGGCGACCGCCGGAAACGGTTTGCGTTCCGCCAACACGAACAGCATCACCGCGTGGATGAAATGATAAAACACCGCCTTTTCCCAGATGGCTGCCGTGCCGTTTTGGGCGAGCAAATCCTTAAGCCCGTGCGCACCGAACGCGCCCAGCGCCACGGCGAGCAATCCCATCGCCGCAGCGATGCGGATGAAAAACGGCGGCTTCATCGGACCCAGTGTTTATGTGCCGACCAACGTGCGCAAATCTTTTCCGCCGGCCGGTCGAGCCAAAGCTTCAGCAAAGGCCGAGCGAGGGCAGTCGGCTGGTGGTGCTCGAAGGCGCGCCGCACGGCCTGAACTGGACCCACGCCGACCAGCTCAACCGCGCATTGCTGGAGTTTCTCGGGAAAGGAAAACACTCATCGCACAGGTATATCAACGCGCCTCCTTGCTTAAGCACCTGACCTTGCTTAAACTCCTTTCCACACTTCTTGCATGTGGTGGGCTTAGTTGGCTTGTAACTTACCGGCTCTACAGGACTGGGGACATTTCCCGCGCGCAAATGTTGGATGTAGCCAAGCTCATTGCGCGCCAGTTTATTGTCCGGGTCGTAATACAGCGACTCCTTGAGGGTGGTCTCAGCTAAATCCAGATCACCCAATTCGATCAAGGCCATTCCTTTGCCGCGAAGAGCTGTGGCTTTCACCACCCCTGTATACGTTTCGGGAGTGTTCCGAACAACCTCGCGGAGAATCAGAAACGCTCCATCATTGAGTCCGTTTTGGATAGCTATCAAAGCCTCATCAACCCTTGAAGCATCTTCTTCCTCTTGTGGCGAGGTATTCACATTATCTTTAACTTACTTCGGCATTTGCAAACCAACCTTGTCCGCCACCTGGGACACGTCCTTGTCGCCGCGGCCGGAGAGATTGATGATGATGAGCTTGTTCCGGCTCATCCTGGGCGCGCGTTTCATGACTTCGGCGACGGCGTGGGCGCTTTCCAGCGCGGGGATGATGCCTTCCAGCCGCGCCAGTTTCATGAATGCCGCCAGCGCCGCGTCGTCCTTGATGTAGGTGTATTCCACGCGTTTCTGGTCGTGCAACCACGCGTGTTCCGGGCCCACGGCCGCGTAATCCAGTCCGGCGCTGACGCTGTGGGTGAGCTGGATCTGACCATTTTTGTCCTGCAAAATATAACTGCGCGTGCCCTGCAACACGCCGAGCGAACCGCCGTGAAACCGCGCCGCGTGCTGCTCCGGTTTGATGCCGCGTCCGCCCGCCTCCACGCCCACCATCTTCACGGATTTGTCCTTGAGGAAGGGATAAAACAGTCCCATCGCGTTTGAGCCGCCGCCGACACAGGCCACGAGCAGATCGGGCAGGCGCTTTTCCTGTTTCAAAATCTGCCGGCGCGCCTCGTCGCCGATGACGCGCTGGAAATTCCGGACCATGAGCGGATACGGATGCGCGCCATAGACCGTGCCAAGGATGTAATGCGTCGTGCGGATATTGGTGACCCAGTCGCGCATGGCCTCGTTGATGGCCTCCTTGAGCGTCTGCTGGCCGGCTTTCACGGACACGACCTCAGCGCCGAGCATTTTCATGCGATAAACGTTGAGCGCCTGCCGTTCGCAATCCACCGCGCCCATGTAAACGACGCATTTCAAACCGAACATGGCGGCGACGGTGGCGGTGGCGACGCCATGCTGGCCGGCGCCGGTCTCGGCGATGACGCGGGTCTTGCCCATGCGTTTGGCGAGGAGGACCTGGCCGATGGCATTGTTGATCTTGTGCGCGCCGGTGTGGTTCAAATCTTCACGCTTGAGATAAATTTTCGCGCCGCCAAGTTCCTTGGTGAGGCGTTCGGCGAAGTAAAGCGGCGTGGGGCGGCCGCAAAATTCCCGGAGATAATACTCGAACTCGCGCTTGAACGCCGGGTCCTTTTGCGCGCGGAAGTATTCCGCCTCCAGCTCGCGCAGCGGATGCATCAACGTCTCCGGCACGAACCGTCCGCCGTAGGGCCCGAAATGGCCCTGGGCGTCCGGCATTTTGGCGCTGGATGGTTTGCTCATCGGCCAATTTTCACGCAAAGGCGCAAAGACGCAAAGGATTTATTTTAACCACGGATGAACACACGCCTCTCGGGCGGCGGGCTGGGGACAGCCCGCCCGGCCTCGGTTCATTCATCCGTGTGAATCCGTGTAAATCTGTGGTAAAAATCGCTTTCGGAAGATCGTGCTTGCACGGCTTCTGCGGCAACCCGATATTTTAACGATGAGGAAATTTGGTCAATGGCGGGCGGCAATCGCCTTGGTCCTGTTCGCGGCGGTATTCATTGGACTGAGCGTTTACAGTTATACGCGCACTTCGGCGACCGTTGACGAGCCCATCAGCCTGACTTCCGGTTACGCGATGCTCAAGTATCACGATTACCGTTTCAGCCCGGATCATGGGCCCTTTCTGCGCATGTGGGCGGCCATCCCCCTGGTCTGCATGCGACACGTGTCGTTCCATCCGCATGTCATCTCGGAAAATGATTCCATCGATTGGCTGTTCACTTCTCAATTTGATGCCAGCCATGCGTTCCTATACGAGTGGAATGATGCCGATCACTTGCTTTATGCCGCCCGTTTCATGATGACGCTGCTGGGGATCGCGCTGGGAATCCTGGTCTTTTGCTGGGCCCGCGAGTTGTTCGGATACTGGCCGGCCGTGGTGGCGCTGGGACTCTACTCCCTGGATCCAAATATCCTGGCCCACGGCTCCTTGATTACCTCGGATTCCGGATTGGGCTGTTTTGTCTTCGGGGCGGCTTATTTTTTATGGCGGACGGCGCGGCGTTTGAGCCCGGGTAATTTGATTGGCCTGAGTGTCTTCACCGCTTTGGCGCTGGTGAGCAAGTTCTGGGGCTTGTTGCTTCTGCCCATGATCCCGTTGTGTCTGGCCAGCCGGCTGACAAGTCAGACCCCCTGGCCGTGCCGTATCGGCGCGGTGCGGGAACTGGTTTCCATTTCCACCCGGATTTGGGCGGTCATCGCCGTTTCTTTCTTCGTGGTGTTGACCGGGTATCTGGGAATCTGGGCCGCCTATGACTTCCGTTATTGTCCGTCCGCGGATGAGTCGGAACAATTTCACCTCGAGCAGACGGATTTTATCCAGCACCGGGCCCCGGAGCTGGCGGCGCGGGCAGGCTGGCTCGATCGGACCCATCTGTTGCCCGACGCCTATACCGAGGGTTTCTTGTTTGGTTGTGCCACGCTGCCGGGCCGTGAACTTTTCCTGAATGGAAACGTCAGCCATCTTGGTTGGTGGTATTATTTCCCGGAGGCATTTCTCATCAAGACCCCAGTTTCCCTGCTGTTGTTGCTGCTGGCAGGAACCGTTCTTTGGTTCCGGCAAATGCGAACGGCCTGGCGCGACAGTCTTTTCGTTTTTCTTCCTCCTCTGGTGTTCTTCGGGGTGGCCATGTATGGACACGTTGACATCGGCCTGCGGTACGTCGTGCTGATCTATCCGTTTGTGACCTTGATAGCAACAAAGGCCATCGCGGAATGCCTGAAATTTCGTTTGCAATGGATGCCGGTCGCCGCAGTCATCATCGCCGCCTGCGAACTGGCCCGGGTCTATCCTCATTGTCTGGCGTATTTCAACTGCCTCGTCGGGGGTCCGTCCCATGGATACCGATACCTGGCGGATTCGAATCTGGACTGGGGCCAGGATCTCAAGGGATTGAAGCAGTGGATGGACGAAAACGGCGTGAAGCATATCAACCTCTGCTACTTCGGCACGGCGGACCCCGCCTACTACCACATCAATTACACCGACATGTTTGACCCGGCACACCTGGTGCCCGGCCAGACCAGCCCGGCACAATTCCCGGGTTATGTCGCGATCAGCGCCATGTATCTGGAAAAACTAAAGCCGTTTTGGAATCACAAACCGGCCGCGGTGATTGGCTATTCAATCTACATTTATTGGGTGGACAAGGTTTTCCCGGGCGGACCCGGCATGACGCCGAATTGAAACGTCCTCGAAAAATTCGCCGCTATGGCATCCACTTCACTTCCTGGGGCGGTTGAAAGGTTTCCAACCGGAGCAAAAGTTTTTCCGCGTCTTCCTCCACCATGACCAGCTCGCGATGTTTGGGGCGGATGAAACCTTCGCGCGTCGCGTGATCGAAAAATTCCAGGAACCCGCGGTAAAAGCCCGCCACGTCCAGCAACCCGAAAGGCTTCTGGTGGTAACCGAGCTGGCTCCAGGCGAGCACCTCGCAAAATTCCTCGTAGGTGCCATAACCGCCGGGCAGCGCGATGAAGCCGTCGGCGAGTTCGGCCATCAACGCCTTGCGTTCGTGCATGTTTTTCACCACGCGCAGGTCGGGCAGTTTTTCATGCACCACTTCCTTGATGACGAGCGATTGCGGGATCACGCCGATGACGTGTCCGCCGTTTTGAAGCGCGGCGTCCGCCAGAATGCCCATCAACCCGACGCATCCGCCGCCATAAACCAGTTCAATTCCGCGTCGGGCCAGATGGCGTCCGAGATTTTCCGCCGCCCCGGCATAGGCGGCGCGGGCGCCCTTGTTCGATCCGCAAAAGACGGCGATGCGTTTCATTTTTTCTCCGCCCGGCGAACGTTGTCGATGAACGCGCGCACTTTGGCGTGATCCTTTTTCCCGGGCGACGATTCCACCCCGCTGGAAACGTCCACGCCGAACGGTTGCACCTGGCGCACGGCGGCAGCTACATTTTCCGGCGTCAATCCGCCGGCGAGAAAAACCGGCTTGCCAAATTTTTGCGCTTCGACGGCCAGGTCCCAGTTGAATTTTTCACCCGTGCCGCCGAGATTTTCGGGCGAGAACGCGTCGAGCAGCCAGGCCTCGGTGGGGTATTTCGGCAGCTCCTTCAGCGATTCCGCGTCGCGGATACGGAAGGCTTTCATGCTCATCAGGCCGAACCGCGTGCAGAATTCCGGCGGTTCATCCCCGTGAAATTGCAGCAGGCCCAGGCCGCACTCCCCGATGGCGCGTGAAACCAGTTCCTCCGCCGCGTTTACAAAAACTCCAACGCGCAAAACGAGCGGCGGCAATTGTTTTGAAATTTTGGCGGCGGCGGGAATGGTCATGCGCCGCGGACTCTTTTCATAAAAAATGAAGCCCAACAGGTCCGCGCCCGCCTCAACAACGGCTTGAGCGTCGGCCTGATTCGTGATGCCGCAAATTTTGACCCGCGTGCTCATTGTTTTTTGTCTTATTAACCTAACCCCAAGGAAACCGCGACCTTTTTCAATCTCTACAAAGGAAAGCTCCAGAAGGCTGGCGCTCTTCAAAACGCTTCGCGCAATTCGATGGTCGTCAGAACTTCCGACAGGTCTTGGACTGTGGCGGTCTTCCGCCGCATTTCCAAGCGAAGGCCCAAACACTTGAAATTCGCATTTTTTGACTCGTCCCTGGCGCCGGTTTTCTCCCAGACTGTGTTGATGCCACGGTCGATTTACTTCGATTACAACGCCACGACGCCGCTCGATCCAGCGGTGCGCGAAGCGATGCTGCCGTTTCTTGGCGAGATTTGGGGCAATCCTTCGTCTGTACATCACGTTGGCCGGCGAGCGCGGGCTTTTCTGGATGACTCGCGTGAGCGCGCGGCCAAAATCCTCAGTTGCAAGCCGAGCGAAGTCATTTTCACCAGTGGCGGCACGGAGAGCAACAATCTCGCGATTTTCGGCACCGCCCGGCTGCTCAAACCAAAAGGACGGCATTTGATCACGTCGGCCATTGAGCACCACGCTGTGCTGAATTGTTTCGATTATCTTGAAAAAAAGGAAGATTTCGAGGTCACCCGATTGCCGGTGGATGCGGAAGGCCTGGTTTCTCCGGAAGTTTTGAAGAAAGTCATCCGTCCGGACACGGTTCTGGTTTCAATCATGGCGGCGAACAATGAAATCGGCACGATCCAGCCAATCGCCGAACTCGGCGCAGTTTGCCGGGAATGCGGGGTGGTTTTCCACACCGACGCGGTCCAATGGTTCGGCAAGGAACCGTTTGAAAACATTGACCAATTCAACGCGGACCTGGTTTCTGTCTGCGCGCACAAATTCCACGGACCAAAGGGAGCGGGGCTGCTTTACATCAAGTCGCCGTTGCATCCCGACCCGATTACTTTTGGCGGCGGGCATGAGAATGAACGGCGGGCAGGAACGGAAAATCTGGCGGGTATCGCCGGTTTGGTTGAAGCGACAGAACGCTTTATCAAACTGCCGGTCTTCGAACGGTCCAAACTGTCTCCGCTGGCGTCAAAAATGATTAAATCGATTGAAAAAATTGACGGGGCCGAAGTGGTCGGTTCACGTAATCGTCGTCTGGCAAACACTGTTCCGTTTGTTGTTCGCGGCGCAGACAGTATTGCACTCCTGGCCGGGCTGGATATGGAAGGAATTTGTGCTTCCAGCGGTTCGGCCTGTTCCTCAGGCTCTCTCGAACCTTCACACGTGATTGTTGCCCTCGGCCGGCGCGAGCAGGCAAATTCTCTCGTGCGTTTTTCTTTGGGGCGGGATTCTACAGAGTCTGAAGTTGTTCTGGTTGAACAGTTGTTGCCAGAAATCGTTCGTCGGGCACAACTAGGAAAATAACCCTCCCTTTTCCTGTCAATGGAATGGGAACTTTGTGGAAAACTCCAACATTGGGAGCTTAACTGTTTGAAAATCCGGCAAATTTCTTTTTTCTTTCCTTTACAAAACCCTGTGGCCGCCTTGACATTTAAAGTTGTTTGCTTTATTCACAGCCCTTAATACGGATAATTTAAAGTTAGGAAAGAATTACTATTAAACGCGCATGAACCTTACCATTGCCAAGGACCAAATTTTAATCGGCCTGCAAGCCGTTCAAAACGTTGTCAGTACGCGCACGACCCTGCCCATTCTTTCCAATGTGCTGATGCGCGCCGAGGGCGATCGGGTGGAATTCACCGCGACGGATCTGGACGTAACGGTAGCTTGCAAGGTTGAAGCCAAGGTGAAAAAGGGCGGCAGCACAACTGTCCCGGTGAAAAAATTGTTTGGCATCGTTCGGGAATTGGGGGGCAATGAATTAGAAATCGAGACCGACGATAAAAACGTAACCAGCATCCGTTGCAATGCCTCTTTTTATAAAATAAACGGGTTGGGGGCGGATGAATTTCCACCACTGCCAAAATTCAAGGACGACAAGAAGGTCAATCTTTCACAAGAAACCGTAAAGGCGATGATGCGCAAGACCTCGTTCGCCGTGTCCACCGACGAATCGCGCTATGTGCTCAACGGAATTTTCATCAGCTTGAAAGACCACAAAATGACCATGGTCGCCACCGACGGACGAAGGCTCGCGCTGGTGGATGAGGAAGTTGACATTGCTGAGAAAAGCAGCGGAGAATTCATTGTTCCCGCCAAGGCGGTGGGAGAACTGAACCGCCTATTGCAGGACAAAGGCGACGTGGAAATCAAGTTCGGTGAAAACCAGGCGTCGTTTGCGCTCAAGGATGACAAGGGTTTTTCAGTGCTGGTCATCACGAAATTAATCGAAGGCAATTACCCGAATTACCGCCAGGTCATACCCGCTGAAGTAAAAGAACGCGTGCCGTTGAGCCGAGAGGAATTTCTGCAGGCCTTGCGCCGCGCCGAAATCATGACCAGCGAGAAGGCCAATTCCGTCAAGCTCACCTTCGGCAAGAACAATCTCGCCATCACCGCCAATTCGCCGGAAGTCGGCGAGGCTCGCGAAACGCTTGCCGTGAACTACAAAGGCAAGGAAATCGCCATCGCTTTCAATCCGCGCTATCTCATCGACCCGCTCAATTCATTGACCGAAGACGAGGTGTTCTTCGAATTGATCGACGAGCTCAGCCCCGGCGTCCTCAAGATCAACGGCCCGTTCCTTTACGTCGTGATGCCGATGCGGTTGAGTTAATATGAAAATCACTGCCAATCGGTATGAGCAGTGAGCAAGAATATAAAGCCGACTTCAGTGGACAAAAGGCGGAAAAAGCGCTTGAACACGCGCTGGACATTCGCAAGTTCGAAATAAGTCTCTATTGGCAAAGAGCGGCATATTTTTGGGCGCTCATCGCCGTAACTTTTGCTGGCTACTCCGCAATTTTGAGCGCAGACCACTTAAGCAATAAGGATTACTTGGCTTACATCGTTGGGTGCATCGGAATTCTCTTTACATGGGCTTGGTTTCTCGTCAATCGCGGCAGTAAATTTTGGCAAGAGAATTGGGAAAACCATGTTGATATGTTGGAGGACGCAACAATCGGTCCTCTCTATAAAACAGTGTTGTATCGTCATCAAGAGAATCGCCCACTCAAAAAAATAATTGTCGGTCCAATGGAAGTTTCCGTCTCGAAAATAAATCAGTGGGTGTGCGGGTTCACTCTGTTTATTTGGATAGTTTTAATTCTACACGCGCTTCCAGACTTTGATCGAACACTTCCAATAAGTTGGAAGCATATGGTAGTTGGAATTATTACAGTAACCTTTGCGGTGTTAATGTTTTTCTTCGGGAAAACACACGCCGGTTCTTACGATCACGCTCGGCGAAAGCGAAGCACACGAATTGTTGGCTGAATTGTCAGGCCTACATTTGCTCCACGACTTCAATTCCGAGAACATCTAGGCCCTGTTTCAAAACCCGCGCGGTCAGGTCGCACAACGCCAGCCGGCTCGCGCGCGTGGCGTCGTCGGCCTTGAGCACCGGACAATTTTCGTAGAACGACGTGAACTTCCCGGCCAGTTCGTAGAGATAATTGCACAGGAAATTTGGCCGATAATCCTCCGCCACCGCCTCAAGCGTCAGCCCGAAGTTCAACAAATGCTTGGCGAGCGCAATTTCCTCCGGCGCCGCCAATTGAATGTTGAATGTTGAATGTTGAGTGTTGAGTGTTCCCTCTGCCTTCCGAAAGATGCTCCGAATCCGGGCGTACGCGTATTGCAGGTAAGGCGCCGTGTTGCCCTGTAGCGCCAGCATCTTGTCCCAACTGAACACGTAATCGCTCTGGCGGTTTGGCAGCAGGTCGGCGTATTTTACGGCGCCCAGTCCGACGACCCGCGCAATCTCGTGGCGTTGCGCCTCCGGCAAATCCGGGTTCTTTTCGGAAACAATCTTGAAGGCCCGTTCTTCTGCTTCGTCAAGCAGGTCGGCCAGCTTCACCGTCTCGCCGCTGCGCGTTTTGAACGGTTTGCCGTCCTCGCCCAGAATCGAACCGAACCAGACGTGGGCCAGCTCTGGCAGCTGGGAGTTGGCAGCCGGGAGTTGGGAGCACCATTTGCGGAAGGCGGTGAAGACCTGCTGGAAATGCAACTGCTGCCTGCCATCGGTGACGTAAATGATTTCATCCGGTTGCCAGGTCTCGAGCCGATACGCCAGTGTGGCCAGGTCCGTGGTGGTGTAATTGAACCCGCCGTCACTCTTGCGGATGAGCGCGGGCTGCTCCTTGAGCTGGGGCACGTCGTCGAAGAAAAAGGCAATCGCGCCCTCACTTTCGCGCGCGATGCCTTTGGCGACGAGTTCATCCACCAACAGTTTGAGCCGCGGATTGTAAAAGCTTTCGCCGAATGTGTGGTCGAACTTCACGCCAAGCCGGCCGTAAATCGTGTCGAACTGCTTTTGCGACAGTGCAATCATTTCGTGCCAGATCTTCAGGTTTTCCACGTCGCCGCCCTGGAGTTTGACGAGTTCCTGGCGGGCGGCATCCCGGATGGTTTCCAGCTTTTCACTCGTGGCGCTGACCATTTTATAAAGCCGCTCCATCTCGCCGATGGGATCGGTTTGCAACGCTTCGGGCTTGAGATGATGTTTCCAGCCGAGCAGCAACATGCCGAACTGCGTGCCCCAGTCGCCGATGTGGTTGTCGGTGATGACGCGATGTCCGAGGAGGCGCAGCGTACGCGCGAGGCTGTCTCCGAGGATCGTCGAGCGAATGTGGCCCACATGCATCGGCTTGGCCACGTTCGGTGAACTGAAATCAATCACGGCGATCCGTGGATTGACGGTTTTCTCGAAAAACAAATGCTCGCCGCGGGCGGCGGCCCGGAGCGCGCCGGTGAGCGCGGCGCTTTTCAACCGGAAATTCAGGAAGCCGGCGCCGGCAATTTCGACCTTCTCGCAACAATCGCCGACGTCGAGTCTGGCGAGCACGTCGGTGGCCAGCTGGCGCGGGTTCATTTTCCGCGATTTGGCGAGCGACATGAGCGCATTGCTTTGGTAGTCGCCGAATTTTGGATCGGGACACGGCCGGACGAGAACAGCGGAGACCTCGGCCTCCGGCAGGATCGCGCGGACGGCTTGTTGCAGCTTTAGTTCAATTTGTTTGTTCGGCAGCACGGGCAGGATTTAACCACGGCTGGTCGCGCTGAAGCAAAGCGAAAGCGAAGGAGCCGCGACACGTCGAGTTGGATCCGCAACGCGGGAGAGAGCAGGAAGGACACGAACAGTTTGGACGCGAGGTGTCGCCCGTCGGTCCGGGAGGAAAATCAATTTTCGTGTGATTTGTGAGTTTCGTGATAAAAATTGCCCATGCGCATCACTGGCGGCAACGCGGCACGGCGGATTTTGAAAACACCGAAAGGACTGGCCGTGCGACCCACGCCCGACCTCGTCAAGCAGGCGGTCTTTAACAGCCTGGGAGGGCGGGTCGTTGGCGCGCGCGTGCTGGAACTGTTCGCTGGCACGGGCGCGTTGAGCCTCGAATGCCTTAGCCGCGGCGCAGCATCGGCGATGGGCATCGAGAAGTCGCACAAACACGCGGAGTTCATCCGCGCCAATGCCCACACCGCCGGCCTGGATCCGGCACTGGAAGTGCGCGTGCAGGATGTGTTTACGGTGCTGGCGCAATTTGCCGACAGCGGGCGGCAATTTGATTTGATTCTGGCGGATCCGCCTTATGGTGAAAAAAACATCGGCCGCCGTTCCACTTCTTTGGCGCAGCAACTCCTTGACGACCCCCATCTGCCGAAGCTGCTCGCGCCCGGTGGACGATTTATTCTTGGTCACACAAAACGCGATACACTGGATATCGTCGCGCCCTGGCGTGAAGTGAAATTGCTCAAACACGGCGACAGCCTGATGCGGCTTTTTGAGCGCGATTGAATTTTGAGGTGGGGCAGAGCTGCTGCTCCACCTTGGTATTTCGGCAGCGCGGCAGCGCCGCCCTGCCAAATTTAATCCTACATCGCCTTCTTGACCGCCTCGCGGATTGTTTTTTTGAATTTGTCTATGCCTTGGTCAAACGCGGCGGAGATGGGCAGCAACGAAACCTTGCGAATCTTCTTTTTGAACTGCCGCAAGTTCTTTTCGGCCACCGCCTCATCCATTTTGTTCGCCACCACCAGGCGCGGCTTTTCGAGCAGGGCCGGATCATAAAGTTCCAGTTCCCTGAGCAATTGTTTGTAATCGTCCCAGGGCGCGCGATTGTCCGAGCCAGCCATGTCGAGCAGCAGCACCAGGATTTTGCAGCGCTCGATGTGCCGCAGAAACGCGTGGCCGAGGCCGACGTTGCGGTGCGCGCCCTCGATCAAGCCTGGCACGTCGCAGACCGTGAGCCGGTGCCAGTCGGCATATTCCACGATGCCGATTTGCGGGTGTAGCGTGGTGAACGGATACGGCGCGACCTTCGGCCGCGCCTTGGAAATGGCCGTGAGCAGTGTGGACTTGCCCGCATTCGGATAGCCGACCAGCCCGACTTCGGCCATGATGCGCAACTCGAAAAGAAAATCGCCTTCCTCGCCCGGCTCGCCCGGCTGGGCGAAACGCGGCGTCTGGCGCGCCGCCGTCGCAAAGTTCCGGTTGCCCAATCCGCCGCGACCGCCTTTGCAGAGTACGAATTGCATTCCGTTTTTAGTGAGATCGGCGGCGAGTTCGCCTTTTTCCAGATTGCCGGCGGAAAATTCTCCAATTGCTTCCCGGCTCAAATCAATTTCCTGCGCCTGCCCGCCGCTGGCACTGCGAATCAATGGCCGCTTGCTGGCACTGGTTTTGAATGTTGGCTTTTCGTCCTCGTTCCCGTCTTCGCCCTCGAAATTCCCTCCGGTTTTTGCCACCGAAGGCAACTGCCATACCAGCGTGCCGCAGGGAACCTTGATAATGAGGTCCTTGCCTGCATGGCCATCCATGCCCTTGCCAAAGCCCGGTTCGCCGACCTCGGCGATGAGGCGCGGCTGGTAGTATTGGGCGATGAGGTTGTTGAGGTCATGGTCGGCCTGCAAAATCACGCTGCCGCCGCGGCCGCCGTTGCCACCGCTGGGCCCGCCCTTGGCGACGTAGGCTTCGCGATGGAACGCGACACAGCCTTTGCCGCCATGCCCCGCCCGCGCGTAAATTTTGATTTCGTCAACAAACATCTGTTCATTGTAGGAGCCAACGTAAGGAGGCTCACTTTTAAAACCAGAACCCGAATCTATTCAGAGCCTCGTTACCTCGGCTCCTACAAGCAACAAAAAAGGCGAGGCGTGTGGCCTCGCCTGAAATCACCTGCGCCAGTCAGTTCTTCGCCACGGGTTCGGCCTTCACATTCACGCGCCGGCCGTTTTTGTCAAACGCAATCTTGCCGTCCACCAGCGCGAAAAGCGTCCAATCGCGGCCGGTGCCGACGTTTTCGCCCGCCACAAATTTGCTGCCGCGCTGCCGGACGATGATGCTGCCGGCGGTGACGGCTTCGCCGCCATACGTTTTCACGCCCAACCGTTTGCTGACGCTGTCGCGGCCGTTGCGGACGCTGCCTTGACCTTTCTTATGTGCCATAAATCAGCCTTTGATTTCCGTGATCTTGACCACCGTCAGTTCCTGGCGATGACCGATCGTTTTGTGATAGCCCTTGCGGCGTTTCATCTTGAAAGTGAGCTTTTTCTCGCCGCGCTTGTGCGCCACCACATCGGCGGTGACCTTGGCGCCGCTGACCGTGGGCGTGCCCACGCTCAACTTGCCGTCGTTGTTGACGAGCAACACGCGGTCAAACGTGAACGGTTTGCCGGCCTCGACGGCCAGACGTTCGATTTCCAGCGTGTCGCCCGCGGCGACCCGATACTGTTTGCTACCTGTTTCTAGAACGGCGTACATAAATTATCCCACAAAGGGCCGGACATTAAGCCAGACCCGGCCCAGCCTGTCAACGCCGGATTTATTTGGAAATTGGATGATTAGTGTAGCGAGTTGACTCAAATTAAATGTTACCCGGGATGGGAGGTGGACGAGGAGTCTGCCGATACGTTGACTCATATTCATGGTTACCGAAGCCCTGACTATGAGTTTGTCCTCCAAACGGGAGTA
>JBEKSU010000072.1:0-14744 GCA_049516755.1 Verrucomicrobiota bacterium
AAAGATCGCATCACCGGGCTTCGCGCCGGAACGCAGCACGGCCTTTCCGCGCGGCACAACACCGACCAGTGCAAGGGAAATCAAAATGCGCTCCGGATTCGTCGTGGTTTCGCCGCCGACGATGGCCACGCCGTGTCTTTGGGCCAATGCATTCATGCCGGCGTAAATGGCCTCAATGAATTTCACGTCGAACTTTTGCGGCAGTGCGATGGTTGCGAGCGCGGCGGTGGGCGTGCCGGCCATCGCGGCGATGTCACTGAGGCAGCGGGCCAGGGCTTTGTGGCCGATTTTTTCCGGCGGCGTGTCCTTGGTAAAATGGATGCCCTCGACGATGGCATCCGTTTTGAACAGCAGCCATTGGTCCGGCAGCCCGAAATCGAGCACGGCGCAATCATCACCCGCGCCGGTCACGACGGTTGGGTTCGTCGGCAGCGATTTTGTCAGGTGTGCGATGAGTTCGAATTCGTTCATCCGGGATGGAGCAGGGGCAAATGTTTTTGCAGGAATTGATTCAACGGCTCTTCAAAATACAGCAAAGCGAGGTTCGCCGCATTGAACAGGCTGTGCGCGGCGATGGGCGCGAGCAGGTTGTCAGTTTTTTCGTAAAGCCACGTCAATGCGAGCGCCAGCACAAACAGCGGCACGAATGTCGCGGCATCGTCATGGATCAACGCAAATGCAAAACTGACGCCGACCCACGCCAGCCGCGGCCAGCCGAGCTGCTTGACGAACGGATACAACATGCCCCGGAAAATAAATTCCTCGGCCACCGGCGCGAGTGCGACGGCGAATGCGCCGAGATAAAACCGCATCCACCACGATTTCGTATTGACCAGCAGCGTTACGGCGAGCTGCTCTTCCGGCGGCCAGCCGACCCGCGTCAACACGTCCGCTGAAACGGATTGCAAACCCCACGCCACCGGCAGGATGGCGATGGCAAGGAACAAGGCCAGAAGCAGCGCGCGGGGCAGCTGCGGTCCGCGAAAACCAAGCGCCTCGCGCCAGCCAATTTGATGCTGCCAAAAAAAGAACAACATAAGCAGCCAGGCCGCCCCTTGGAAACCCAGTGTGCCGAGCAGCACCGCCCCAAACCCGTCCGGCGGCTTGAACGCGGCGAGCCCGGCCTTTTGCAGCAGGCCGGCAATCATCAGGGCGAAACAAAAACAAAGCAACTGCGCCCCGCAAAACTGGAGCACGGCTTCGCCTCGCCAGGGTTTGGCGGATAACATGCGGAAAGTTTATCGCGGCAGAACGGCAGAGACGATGCAAATTTGAAAGGCGGGAAACATCGAACATTCAACGCTCAACACCGAATCCAGAAGCCAGCACCCGGGAATTCGATGTTGAATGTTCGATGTTTCCCTTTCAGTTCACTCTGGATTCGCTTATTGTCCCCATAAGTTGCATGAAATCCGCTGCCCACCAACACAGCAACCGCCTGGCGCGCGAAAAATCGCCCTATCTGCTCCAGCACGCGCACAATCCCGTGGATTGGTTCGCCTGGGGCGATGAGGCGTTTGCCAAGGCGCGGGTGGAAAGCCGGCCCATCTTTCTCAGCATCGGTTATTCCACCTGCCACTGGTGCCACGTGATGGAACGCGAATCGTTCGAGGACGAAAAGGTCGCGGCATTTTTGAACCTGCACTTCGTCAGCATCAAGGTGGACCGCGAGGAGCGGCCTGACGTGGACAAGATTTACATGTCCTTCGTGCAGGCCGCGACCGGCTCCGGCGGCTGGCCATTGAATGTCTTTCTCACGCCGGAACGGAAACCGTTTTATGGGGGCACCTATTTCCCTCCGGATAATCGCCAAGGCCGTCCGGGTTTTTTGCAATTGCTACAGCAAATCTACGAAGTCTGGCAAACCCGCCGGGATGAAATTGCCGGTTCGGCGGACGAAATCCATGCGCGCCTTGAAACCGCCGCGATGAGTGTGGACGCGGAAGCCGTGCGGTTGACGGGGGACGCACTCAAAAACGCGGGCGATTATTTCAAGCGGATGTTCGACCCGCGCCACGGCGGTTTCGGCGGCGCGCCCAAATTTCCGCAGCCCAGCCTGCCGTCGCTGCTGCTGCGTTGTGCGAAACGTTTTCACGATGAAGAAGCCGCGCGGATGGTTCTGCACACCTGCGACCGCATGGCTGCCGGCGGCATTCACGACCAGTTGGGCGGCGGGTTCGCGCGTTACTCGGTGGATGCCGAATGGCTCGTCCCACACTTCGAGAAAATGCTCTACGACCAGGCGCAGCTCGCGCAGCTTTACCTTGACGCCCACCTGGTTTCGGAGGGGCGAGTTATACGAGCCCCTGACTCTTCAAGCGCAAAAAGTTTGGGACTTGCAGAGCTCGCCCCTCCGAAGGAAACGGATTTCGCCACCACCGCCCGCGACGTCCTTGATTACGTGCTGCGAGACATGACGCATCCCGAGGGCGGATTCTATTCCGCCGAAGATGCCGACAGCGAGGGGCACGAGGGCAAGTTCTATTGCTGGACGCACGATGAATTGTCGAAAATGCTTTCACCGGAAGAATTCAATGTCGCTACGCGCTATTTTGGAATCACAAAGGAAGGCAACTTCGTTGACCACAGCCATCCCCGCCCGCTGCCCGGGCAAAATGTTTTGAGCGTGGTCAATCCGCTTCCACCCGCCCCTGAACGTAGCGGCGTCTCGGAAGAGCGCCGCCAGCTTTCAAGCAAAGGATCAGCGGCGCTCTGCCGAGACGCCACCACGACAACAGACGATTCCGCGCTCCTCGCCTCCGCCAAAAAGAAAATGCTCGCGGCGCGGAGCCGGCGCGTCCGGCCGCATCTCGACGACAAAATCCTCGCTTCGTGGAACGGCCTGATGCTGGGCGCGATGGCCCGGGCTTACGCCGTCCTTGGCGATGAAAAATATCGCGCGGCAGCGGAGAAAAACCTGGCGTTCATCCAGGCGAAACTTTGGGCACAACGTGCTGCCGACATCTTGTCGGCAGAACAAACTGAAAAATTGAACTTCCGGCAGGATGCCGGAAGCACGTTGTACCACCGTTGGCGCGATGGGGAACGTGACAACGTCCAATTGCTTGAGGCCTATGCGTTCCTGCTCTCCGGTGTGATTGATTTATACGAGGCCACACTTCAACCGAAACACCTGGACTTCGCCATCATGCTCGCGGAGGCGATGGTCGCGAAGTTTTACGACGCGGAGAATGGCGGTTTCTGGCAAAGTGCCGCTGACGCGAAAGACCTCATCCTGCACTTGAAGGATGATTACGACGGCGCGGAACCATCCGGTAATTCAGTCGCCACGCTCACGCTGTTGAAACTGGCGGCGATTACCGGGCGCGAGGATTTCCAGAAACCTGCCGTGGCCACGCTGCGGTTGTTCGCCCACCACCTGCAAAATTTCCCGCAGGCCATGCCGCTCATGCTGCACGCGCTGGATTTTGGGCTGGAAGAACCACGCCGCGTCGTCATCGCCGGGGACCCAGCCTCCCCGAAAGCGCGCGAGTTGTTGCGCGCAGCACATTCGGTCTATCAGCCAAACAAGGTCGTGCTCGGCAATACGGGCGTGGTGGAAGAATTCGCCCGGACGCTCCCGGCCCGGAACGGCCCGGTGGCCTATCTATGCACGGGAAATTCCTGCCAGCCGCCGACGCAAGATGCACCGAAGGTGGGAGAGATGTTGAAATGAACCAGCCTGGCCGGACTACACCGCGCTGTCGCCGCGTTCCTCGGTTCGGATGCGGTAGGTGTCGTCAATGGTCGAGACGAAGACCTTGCCGTCGCCGATCTTGCCGGTCTTGGCCGCCTGGATGATGGCTTGAACGGCCTGCTGCACCTGCGCGTCCGGGAGCACGGTTTCGATCTTGATCTTCGGCAGGAAATCCACGGTGTATTCGCTGCCGCGATAAATTTCCGTGTGGCCTTTCTGGCGCCCGAAACCCTTCACTTCGGAGACGGTCATGCCTTGAATACCGATTTCGTTCAGGGCAGTTTTGACTTCGTTCAACTTGAACGGTTTGATGATGGCTTCGATCTTCTTCATAAATCCTCCGTTGGTTAGTCGGTATAAGCGCGCTCGCCGTGTTGAGTGAGGTCCAGGCCGGCATCTTCTTCCTCCACGTCCACGCGCAAGCCCACCAGGGCGTTGACGATTTTCAGCAGGATGAACGTGACCACACCCGCAAAGACCACGGTGAAAATTACGCCGGCCGCCTGGTTGAAAAACTGGCTCTTGCCGCCCGCCAGCGACACCGCCACGCCATTGGCATGGAAGGTGGACGCAATCGCCGGGTTTACGGTCGCGCTGGCCAGAAAACCGAGCATCAACATGCCAATCGTGCTGCCCACGCCATGCACGCCGAACACGTCCAGCGAATCGTCGTAATTAAACCTGGCCTTCAATTTCGTCACGGCCAGATAGCAAACCACTCCGGCCGTCAGCCCGATGCAAAACGCCGCGGGCACGGTGACGAATCCCGATGCCGGCGTGATGGTGGCCAGCCCGGCGACCATGCCCGAGGCGGCGCCCAGCACGCTCGGCCGGCCTTTGTGGAACCACTCCGCCGCGGCCCAGCTCAACGCCGCCGCCGCCGCCGAAAAATGCGTCGCGGCAAACGCACTGGTCGCGAGCGTGCCCGCGTTGAGGGCGCTGCCGGCGTTGAAACCGAACCAGCCGACCCACAACAATCCCGCTCCGATGAGACTCAGCACCACATTATGGGGCAACATCGGTTCCACCGGATAGCCGGCGCGTTTGCCCAGCACGAGGGCGCACACGAGCGCCGACACGCCGGAACTGATATGCACCACCGTGCCACCGGCGAAATCCAGCACCGGGATTTTGCCGTTCAAGGCCCAGTTGAAATAGCCGCCGGCGCCCCAGACCATGTGGCACAGCGGAAAATACACGACCGTGACCCAGAGCAGCACGAACAGCACATAAGCCTTGAACTTGATCCGTTCCGCCACAGCGCCGCTGATGAGCGCGGGCGTGATGATGGCAAACATCATTTGAAACAGCATGAAGGATTGCTGCGGCACTGTGCCCGCGTAATCCGTGTTCGGCGCGCCACCTACGCCATGCAACATAAAATACGTGCGCGGATCACCGATAAACCCGTTGCCCGGCGCGAATGCCAGGCTGTAGCCAAACACCATCCAGAGCGCCGACACCAGCGCCATGAGAATCAGGCTGTGCATCATGGTGGCGAGGACGTTTTTACTGCGTACCAACCCGCCGTAAAATAAAATCAACCCCGGTGCCGTCATCATCAGCACCAGCGCGGAACTGACCAGCACCCAGGCATTGTCGCCGTCGTTGATGGGCAGCGCCGCGGGCTGCTGGAGCGCTTCGATCCGGGCCACGCGCTGTTCCAGTTGCGAAAGGCTGGCATCAGCGGCATGCAACGGGGTCACGCTGAACCCGATCAAAAGACTGACGATCGTGAGGAGGAGACACAATTTGGCGGAATGATTTGGTAAATTCATGGTGATCGGGGGAAAGATTATCTTTGTCCGCGCCGGGGAATCAAGCACAACCATTCGCGTCCGGCCGGGGACGAAACGGCGGGTGGGTTCAAGCCGGCTGTCGCCCTGCGCCTGGAAAACGGCCCCGCGGTTTATCTCCGCGCCGCATCATCATTGCGGACATCGTGCTCGTGCCGCTCACCCCGGCCGCTTCGTGGCGGCTGCAACTGACGCAGCAACCGGCGGAGTGAATCAATCTCGCGTTCATCGGTGAGTTTCTGGCGTTCGGCGAGTTCGACCAGTTCCAAAACCTCTTCCATCTGATGGAGCGCCTCTTTCAACGATTCGACGACTTGTGTTGCTTCGCTTACCGCCTGGCTGATGGCCGAATCGTCCAGCCTGGCGGTCCGCGGTGAGGGAACCGCGAGTTGAAATTTTTGCCTCGGCGGTCCGGGCTGAGCCGGGGGTTCGGGCGCGCCGGCGGCGGGCGCGACTGGTGGCGTTGGTGATTCGGCCTGCGCTGGTTGCTCCGCAATTGGAACGGACGACGCAGGACGCCGCCGTCCGCGCCCGCCGCGATGGCCGCGCCGCCGTCGGCTGTCCGGTTCCCGGGATTGCGCGGGGCGATTCGTTTCGGCTGATGGTTCCTCTTGGGACATACCGTTTGGAGCATGACGTGCCGGCGGGCAAATGCAATGGCGAATTATTCCCAACCGCGGTTCAAACCAAATTGCGGAATGGAATCTTACCCCACACCATCAGCGCCGGGGTTTCTCGGGACTTGCTTTTGGCGGATGAAAATGTCCAACTAAAGTTGCGCGTGAACCGGCGAATTGAGCCTGAAAACCTCCGACCAGCCATGGAACATTGAATGGGTGTGTTGCTTCAGCTAAAAACTCCGCATCGGGCAGTGCTGGCCACCGTCCTGGTTGGCGCAATCCTCGCGTCGCTGACCTGGGTATGTGTTCGGGATCCCCGAATTATCTTTCTGGTCGGGGACGGGCGGGCGGAATGGATTCTTTTCCCGTCGGCTCCGGATGCGGTGCCACATCCGGTGGCCGATCTGGACGCGGTTTTTCGGCGAGAGTTCGTGTTGGATGGCCAGCCGCGGACGGCGCGATTGGGTGTACGAGCGGCCAAGCGCGTGCAGTTGAAAATCAACGGGCAACCGGTGGCGCTGGGAACCAGCCGCAATTGGAAGGATTACTCAAATGCCGATGTGCCGGACTATCTGCATTCCGGCACCAATACCATCGAGGCCAGGGTCTTCAACGACAATGGTCCGGCAGCGCTTTGGCTGGTGCTGGCGACCGACCGGCTCACTATACGAAGCGACCCGGCCTGGGAGGTGTCCTTTGTGGGCTCGGCCTGGTGTCATGCCGCCCGGGCCGTGACGCCGAGATTGCCAGGCGGGGGCAATCTCATGACCGGAGGCAAGGGAACGCTTGCGGCCTTGGCGGTCGTCTGGCCCGTTTGGGCGTTTTGGGGAGGGCTTTCTCTGATTGTCTGGGTGGCAGGACAATGGTGGTTCAATCGCATCCGGAGGCCAAAGGTTGTTCCCCTCAACCGATGGTTATCCAAGGAAGTGGTAATCCCGTTGCTGATCATAGCCGTGCTTTGGGTGGCGCTGTATTGCAATAACACGGGATTACTCTCTTTCAATGTTGGTTTTGATGTCGGCGATCATATTTACTACATCAGCTATCTTCAGGAGCATAAGGCATTGCCTTTGCCGAACGAGGGGTTCGAGATGTTCCAGCCGCCGCTGTATTACGGAATATCTGCGGTGACTCTTTCGATATTGGGACTTTCGGCGGGCGATGGAGCCGGGATTGTGGTGCTGCGGCTGCTCATGATGGGTTTTGGTTTGGTGCATATCGTGTTGGTATTCCTGAGTCTGCGTCTGCTCTTTCCGGCGCAAATTGGCCGGCAGTTGGTGGGGTTGGTGCTGGCGGCCTTTTTGCCCATGCAACTGTACCTGTCGCACTACGTGACCAACGAGACGCTGGCGGCCACCCTGGTCGGTGCCGCCATTTTTATGTGCTTGCGTTTGCTGCGGGCGGAGAAGGCATCCGCGGCCGGTTATGCGGGGCTGGGAATATGCCTGGGCGCGGCCTTGCTGACCAAGGTAACAGGTGTCCTGCTGATTCCGTTCATCGTCATTGCTGTGGCTGGAAAATTATTGTCGGCCAGGTCCGCATTTGCCGTCTGGTGGCGCACCCTGGGTACGATGCTGGTGGCGGGCATAGCCGTTTGCGGCTGGTATTATCTCTGGATCTGGATTCATTGCGGCACGTTGCTTCCCGTCAACTGGAACGCGGCCTCCGGGTTTCCGTGGTGGCAGGACAACGGTTTCCACATGCTGGTGGATTTCACGCGCTTCGGCCAGTCTCTGGTTCATCCGTTGTTCAGCGGCTTTGCCGGCTTTGCCGACGGGATTTACTCGACGCTGTGGGGCGACGGCCTGTGTGGCGGGAGAAGGGACCCGAACGACTGGCCGCCATGGGACTACGATTTGATGATCGCCGGATATCTGCTGGCGTTGATACCGACCCTGATCATTCTGGCTGGCGTGGCGGTTTCAGTCTGGCGATTCATTCGCCAGCCATCGGCGGAATGGTTTATGTTGCTCGGTTTTTCGGGAACGTTGTTGCTGGCGCTGGTGTTCCTGAACCTGAAGGTGCCTTGCTATGCGGTGGAGAAGGCATTCTTCGGATTATGCGCCCTGGTGCCGTTCTGTGCTTTCGGAGCAGTGGGTTGGGAGGTGCTGACACGGAGGTGGAAGCCGCTCCGGTTCGCGCTGGGGTTGATTTTGCTGGCATGGGCAATGAATAGTTTTTCGGCGGTGTGGATTCGGGGCAATTCTGCATCCACGCACGTATATCTCGGAACGGTGCTGGGTTCAAATGGCAGAACCGGCGCCGCCTTGTCGGAGTTTGCCCGGGCGGTGGATATGAGTCCGGCCAATATACCGGCCAGGCGATGCCTGGCATTGGCTTTGAGCGATACCGGTCAGACAACTGCGGCGTTGCAGCAAGCTGAACAGGTGGTGGAATTGGATCCAACGGACGGCACCTGCCATCGTGTGTTGAGTACGATTCTGGGCCGGCTGGGCCAACGGGAGCGTGCGATTGCCGAAGCCCGGCGCGCGGTGGAATTGGGCCCGGAGGACCTGTCTGCTTATCGTCTCTGGTCGGAGCTTTTGATCGAATCGGGACACGTTGATGAAGCCATCCATGTGGCCCGAAACGGTCTGGTCGTGTCTCCGGATGACCCCAGCCTGCATTACGCGCTGGGTCTGGCCCTGGTGCAAAAGAATGATCTCACCACTGCCACCAACCAGTTTGCGTATGCGCTGTTGTTCGGGCCGGACGGGCCTGAGGTGCAAGTGGACTTTGGCCGGGTCCTGCTTCGTCTGGGAGACTGCCCGAATGGGTTGCGGCACCTTCAGGCGGCGGTACAGTTGGCGCCCGACTCGCCGTCCGCGCTCAATGAACTGGCCTGGCTGCTGGCCACCGGGCCCGACGCCGCGTTACGTAACGGTCCGAAAGCAGCGCAACTGGCGGAACGTGGTTGTGCTGTGACGAGCCGCAGGGACCCGATATTGCTCGGCACCCTGGCGGCGGCGTATGCCGAAGCCGGGAGATTTCCCGAAGCCATCAATGCGGCGCGGGAGGCGCTTTCCCTGGCCCGGACAACAGGTGATGAAGCCACGGTGGTCCGGACAGAAAATTTATTGGGGCTTTTCCAGTCGGGTCGTCCCTTCCACCAGAACCCCATCCCCTCGCCATAGGGAATTCATGAGATTTCTCAGGACTTGCTTTGGGCGGGTGAAAATGTCCAACTAAAGTTGCGCGTGAAACCGGCGGATCGAGCCTGAAAACCTCAGGCCAGCCATTGAACATTAAATGGACGTGTTGCTCCAACTAAAACCCCCGCATCGGGCTCTCCTGGCCAGCGCCCTCGTCTGCGCGGTGGTTGCGGCGCTGGCCTGGTTGTGCGTTCGTGATCCCAAAATCGCTTTCCTGCCAGGAGATGGGCGGGCGGAATGGATAGTACCGCCGTCCGCTCCAGATGCGGGATTGCATGCCATTGCCGATCTGGACGCGGTTTTCCGGCGTGAGCTTGTGCTGGACGGCCAGCCGCGTACGGCGCGATTGAGCGTGCGGGCGGCCAAACGCGTGCAGTTGATGGTCAACGGCCAACCAGTGGAGATGAAGGCCGGCCGCAATTGGAAGGATATCTCCAATGCCGATGTGACGGACTGTTTGCATGCCGGCACCAACACGATCGAAGCCAGGGTTTTCAATGACAACGCACCGCCGGCATTTTGGCTGGCACTGACGACCGACCGGTTTACTTTGCGGAGTGACCAGACCTGGGAGGTGTCCTTTGTGGGTTCGGCCTGGCGTTCCGCCGTCCCGGCCACGATACCGCGAATGCCAGGTCGGGGCAACCTCATGGCTGGAGGCGAGGGAACACCGGGCGCCTTGTCCGCCGTCTGGCCGGTCTGGATTGTTTTTGGAGGACTTTTGATTGCCATCTGGACAGCGGGCCGTTGGTGGTTCAATCGAATCCGAAAGCCGGATATCGATGCGACCCGGCAGCAAAAAAAGCCCAACCCTCAGACCCGAACACCAAACACCCCTGTGAACACCAGGCTGTTCAGCCGCGAAACAGTTGTTCCGCTGATGATCATTGCCGCACTTTGGGTGGCATTGTTTTACAACAACTCAAGATTGATCCCGCGCATGGTCGGGTTCGATAAACACGGTCATGCCGAATACATCCATTTCATCCAGAAGCATTGGACCCTGCCTTTGCCGAACCAAGGCTGGGAAATGTTCCAGCCTCCCCTCTATTATGGAATTTCCGCGGCCACGCTTTCCGCGTTCGGCCTCTCGTTGACCGATGAAGCCGGGGTCACAGTCCTGCGCTGGTTGACGATGTTTTTCAGCATCGTGCATATCGCGCTGGTTTTTCTGAGTCTGCGGCTGCTTTTTCCAGGGCAATTTAAGCGGCAGATGGCGGGACTGGTGCTGGCGGGCTTTTTGCCCATGCAATTGTACCTGTCGCATTGCGTGACCAACGAGACGCTGGCCGCGCCCCTGGTCAGCGCGGCCATATTTCTGTACTTGCGTTTGGTGCGGATGGGGCAGGCATCCATGGCCGGATATGCGGGGCTGGGATTGTGCCTGGGCGCGGCCCTGCTGGCCAAGGCGACGGGTGTATTGCTGGTTCCGTTCATCGTCGTTGCCGTGGCGGGCAGGCTGTTGACGGCCAGGTTCGCTCCGGTCGTCTGGTGGCGGACCCTGGGCGTAATGGGCGGGACGTGTTTTGTTGTTTGTGGTTGGTATTACCTCTGGATCTGGATTCACTGCGGCACGTTGCTTCCCGGCAACTGGAACGTTGGTTCGGGATTTCCGTGCTGGCAGGATGGTGGTTATCACACGCTGGCGGACTTCACGCGTTTTGGCCGGTCCCTGCTCCACCCGTTATTCAGCGGCTTTGCCGGCTTTGCCGACGGCGTATATTCCACTCTTTGGGGCGACGGCCTGTGCGGCGGGGCCACGAGCCTGGTGTTTCGCATCCCGTGGAACTACGACCTGATGATCGCTGGATATCTGCTGGCGCTGGTACCCACCCTGATCATCCTGGCCGGCGTGGCGGTTTCGATCTGGCGTTTCCTTCGCCAACCATCGGCGGAGTGGTTTGTGTTGCTCGGTTTTTCGGGAACGCTGTTGCTGGCACTGGTTTTCCTGAACCTGAAAGTGCCCTGCTATTCAATTTCCAAGGCGTTTTACGGGTTAAGCGCCCTGGTACCGCTCTGTTCCTTCGGCGCGGTGGGCTGGGAAGTTCTGACCCGGGGACGCAAATGGCTGCAATTCACGTTTGGCACAATGCTGCTGGTGTGGGCCATGAACAGCTACACATCCATGTGGATTCGAGACAACTCAGCATCCACGCACGTGTATCTCGGGGCGGTGCTTGGCTCAAATGGCCGGCCCGACGCCGCCCTGTCGGAATTTGCCCGGGCGGTTGAAATGGGTCCTGCCAATGCGCTGGCCAGGCGATTCCTGGCGGCGGCTTTGAATGAAGCCGGACGGACGGAGGAGGCATTGCAACAAGCCGAAGCGGCTGTGGAATTAAATCCAACGAATGGCGCCTGCCATCGTGTGTTGAGTACGATTCTGAGCCGGCAAGGTCAAAGGGAGCGTGCCATGGCCGAAGTCCGGCGCGCGGTGGAATTGGGCCCGGAGGACCTGTCCGCTTATCACCTCTGGTCGGAGCTTTTGATTGGAACCGGACGCGATGATGAAATCATGAACGTTGCCCAAAATGGCCTGGCCGAGTTTCCCTTTGACCCCGGTCTGCATTACACGCTGGCCATGGCCTTGGCGCAAAAGAATGATCTCACGGCCGCCACCAACCAGTATGCGTATGCCTCGTTCTTCGCGCCGGATTGGATGGACGTCCATTTGAATTTCGGGCGGGTGTTGCTTCGCCTGGGGGATGTTCCGGGCGGTTTGCGGCATTTTCGGGAGGCCGTCCGGCTGAAGCCCGACTCACCCCTGGCGCTCAACGAGCTGGCCTGGCTGCTGGCCACCGGGCCCGATGCCGCATTGCGCAACGGTCCGGAGGCGGTGCAACTGGCGGAACATGCCTGCGCGGTGACGGACCACCGCAACCCGAAATGCCTCGCCACCCTGGCGGCGGCGTATGCCGAAGCCGGGAGATTTCCCGAAGCCATCAACGTGGCGCAGGAGTCGCTTTCCCTGGCCCGGACAACAAATGACAAAGCCACAGCTGGTCAGATGGAGAATTTGCTGGGGCTTTTCCAGTCGGGCCGTTCCTTCCATCAGAACCCCATCCCATCGCCATAGGAAATCACCGGGTTCCCGGCTGGGATTTCTTCACGAACAGCGCGAGTGACGCGGTGTAGCCGTGCAGAAAATTCTTTTGACCGACGGGCCCGATTTCGCCGTTGCAGAAAAATCCTGAAAGTCCGAGGGGGCCGATCCGTTCCTGTACGAGTTCGACGTCGTGGTTTGCGCGGCCAAACAGGTGTTTCCCGCGGCCGTTGCAACAGCAGAGGCAGCCGCCGTAAACCGGCGCCGACCCGATTTGTTTTTTTGCACGCGCGAGCAGTTCGTTCATGTCCTCGGTCGCCGCGCCGGCGTCGCGCCGCTGGAACTGCATGGTTTGCCCCGCGCGCGGCAAGGTGCCGACGGCCAGCACGCCGGACCGCGGGTCGCCGCCGATGAGGTTGCGCACCAGAAAATCGCCGCGATGGAAATCTTCAAGGTATTCGTTGACGACGAGGCCGATGAACAGGTTGCCGTGCGCCTTCCGCTGTTCCTCGGGCGAAAGTTTCTGGAAGGTTTCCTCCAGCACCGAATAGGCGGGCCGGTTGCCGATGTGATGGATCAGATTTTTGTCCACGCGCGTGAGCGTCCACGTTTCACCGATGGGGGTGCAACCCTGTGAAATGACGCCGGTCAACTGCACGTCGCCGCCCACGGAAATCGCCACGCCGCCCTCCTCAAACACGTCGCCGTTCAGATAAACCTGCGTCGTTTGCTGGTTGGGAATGCCGCTCGCCAGGCCGCCCAGCGCGGGCAGCGGCGCATAGGCCTCGTTCCACGAACGAATCCAGCTTTCCGCGTCGAGATGGAACGGGTCAATGAAAACGAGCCAGCCATTGGAGTGCGCCGGTTCGACTCCGGCTTCCAGATGCCAGTAGGCCGGGCCGTTGGCCTCCTCGACCTGTTTCTGCGTGAAACGAAATTCCTTCAACTCCGCGCCGGGCAGCGAGTAAAGCGCGAGCACCAGCCCGGTCGCGTCCTCAATTTCCTGCGTGCCGGCAATCAGTCCGGTGCTCGAACAGCCCGCGAGCAATGGAATCCGGGCGTGTACGCGCAAAATTTCCAGCGCCTGCCGGGCGAACGGGAAAAATTTCGGCGACATGAAAACGAGGCCGAGGGAAACCTGCGGGGCGAGGAGCTGCGCGCGCAATTTCTCCGCCCACTGCCGCAGGCCGGCTTCATCGAAACCGCCCGGCCAATGCGCTGCGATGGAATATTCGCTGTTCATGGTTCTACTTCAACCATGCCACAACTTTCTCTCCCGACCAAATTTCTTTGACCGGCTGGCGTTCGCGCGCCACGGCGGCGCGCCGGCCATTCACCAGGATTTCAGCGGCCTGGGGCCGGGTGTTGTAATTCGACGCCTGGGCAAAACCGTATGCCCCCGCGCTCAAGAGCGCGAGATAATCACCCTCGCCGACTTTTGGCAACGGCCGGTCTTTGCAAAAAAAGTCGCTGGATTCGCATATCGGTCCGACCACATCGGAGGAAATGCGCGCGCCTTTCCTGCCGGTGAGCGGCACGATTTCGTGGTAGGCGTCGTAAAACGCCGGACGAATCAAGTCGTTCATCGCGGCGTCCACGATGACAAAATTCTTTTTGCCCGTGCGTTTCACGTATTCGACGCGGGTGACAAGAATGCCCGCATTGCCGACGATAAACCGGCCGGGCTCGATCAAAATTTTCATGCCCAGCGGGCGCAGCAGCGGCGCCAGCCGCCCGGCGTATTTTTGCGGCGTCAGGATGTCCTTCGCCGGCGAGGTTTTCCACCAGGCGGCCGTGCCGCTGGCGAGCGCCTGCTGATAAACAATGCCCAGTCCGCCGCCGATGCTGAAAAATTCCAGCGCGTATTTGTCTTTTAACCGCTGCAAAAGCGGCAGGACCTTGCTCACGGCCTGCTTGAACGGGCTGGTCTGGGTGATTTGCGAGCCGATGTGCATCTGCAAACCGCGCCAGCGCAGATTTTTCAGCCGGCTCGCGCGGGCATAAACGCCCTCGACCTGCTCGAACTGGATGCCGAATTTGTTTTCATAAGTGCCGGTGGTGATTTTCGCGTGCGTGTCGGCGTCCACGCCCGGGTTCACCCGCACGGCCACCGGCGCGACTTTTTTGAGCCGGGCGGCGATGCGGTTGATGCGCAGCAATTCCGGTTCGCTCTCGGCATTGAAGGAATAAATGCCTTGCCGCAGGGCAAAGGCAATTTCGCCTTCCGTTTTGCCGACGCCGGCGAAGACGCATCGGCGCGGGTCCCCGCCCGCCGCAATGGCCCGCTGTAATTCACCGCCGCTGACGATGTCAAAACCGCTGCCCAGATTGGCCAGCACGCGCATGACGGAAAGATTCGAATTCGCTTTCATCGCGAAACAAACCAGATGGTCAAGCGGGGCGAGCGCCTCATCCAGCTTCCGGAAGTGCTCCGTCAGC
>JBEKSU010000073.1:0-14726 GCA_049516755.1 Verrucomicrobiota bacterium
GAAGCGGCGGGCACCTTGCGGCACCCGCCGCACTCACCCAGCAACCAAACACGACGATTGCTCGCCGCGGTTGGAAAGTTTGTCCGCAGTTGCCTCCCGCAACCATGGTTCCCGGTGCTGATGTTTAATTTTCGCAAGACCCACCTAGCAAACTTCTTGCCAGTGACAGGAAGCACGCTCAAGTTTGGTCAAACCGACGGTTAACAAGGCTTTGCGTGTTTGGGGAAATTGAACCCAGGGAAATAAGCTGTTGCCTTTTGCCCAGTTGCATCTTATTTCGCCAGAATACGCCGGAAGAATTCCGGACCGACGGTCAACTGTGAATGATGAGCTGGATGTTCTCGGGAAGGTCTTGGGCCACTTCGGTGACCACATCGCCTCTTAACAGCTTGGCCATCGAACTCCGATGCGGCGCACCCAGCATCAGCATGTCCACGCCGATAGTCGCGGCAATGTCAATGATGGTCACCGCCGGGTTTTCGCTGACGGCATAGACCGGCAGCACGTTGACGCCGCTGTTTTGAGCCAGGTCAAACATGCCGTACATGATTTCCGCCGCCTGCCGGTCATTCTGCCAGCGCGGGCGTTCCTGGTCCGCCAGCGGGCCGGGCAGATTGACGGCAAGTTGCTTGACATAGACAACGTATAAACTTCCCTGCCGGAGTCGCGCTTCTTCCAGCGCAAAGCGCAGCACCGGCGTGAAACCGCGCGCGGCCACGAGGATGGATTGGCCGGGGGCAAAATTGGGCCGCAGATTTTCGAGCCGTTCCGGCGGAACGAGCGCCGCCGCCATTTCCTTGGTCAGCATCACGGTTTCGATGCCCGCCCGTTTCATCGCATACCAGCGCAAGCCGAACCCAAGCAACAAAACACACGTGGCAAAAAAGAGCGCCGCCGGCTTGGTTTTGGCAATGGTGATTTCAATGGCGAACAGGATCGCGAACGTGGTCACCATGATTGTGAATTCACGCCAGTTCAATTTCAGCCGCTTGTTGAAGCAACTCGAACCAAGATTGACGGTAATAGCCCCAACGACACCGATGGCGTACATGTCGGCCAGGGAGTCCAAATCATCCGACAGGATGACCAGAATGATTGGCAGGACGGTCGCTACCAGCAGCGGCTGCCAGGGGACACCGTGGGAATTGAGTTTCGCGAAAGGCCGCGGCATTTCGCGGTCGCGCGCCAGCATGTAAATGAGGCCGATCATTGCTCCCACTGCCGTATTGACCGCACTGAGCAGCAACAGCCCGACCACCAGACCGACGACGATCCCGAATACGTGACCGAAATGCGGCCCTAACGCCATGGAGCCATATTGCTCTCCCAGAAATCGGAGCATGTCCGTGTAGCGGCTCTTGATATCGTCCGACATCGAATGCGGCAGCGAAAGCATGGCCCAACCGAGCAGCGCGGTACCCAACACCACTTCAACCGCCACCGGCCAGATTGCTTTCTTGGAAGTAATCGCCACGCTCGGAGCGTTCGGCGACGCCTTGGGATCCAGTGTCATCACCCCCGTGAGATTGGCGATGGCTTCGACACCACTAAGCGCGAGGATCACCCCGACAAAAGCAACCCAGTTCTTGCTGAAACTGGCATGAGACGGTTCCAGAGAAGCAAAGCCGAGATGCGGCGCGCTCAAGGCGATGATGGCCAGGACGACCACCACCATCGGCAATGCCAGCGTGACGGCAAAACTGCCGGAATGTTTTGGCCCGAAATAGTTGATATAGCCGATGAGCAGGATGGCGCCGATGGTGGCCAGTTTAAGGTATTCCCGGGGCACGCCAAAATAGCTCATGGCATCCCAGCAACTCATGGCGGCGGTGACGATGAAATCCGCCAGCAGCAACAACGAGCCGAGCACGGCCAGCACCCGGCTTTGCTCGCGCGCGGAGGAATAGACGCCGCCCCCATCCGGAAAATGCCGGCAAACGATGATATAATTGTAGCCGACCAGTCCGGTCAGCACACAAACCGCCAGAATGATTGGAAACGAGGAAAACCCGGCGGCGAGAAAGGCGAGCCCGATGACATAGGCCTTGCTCGTTCCCCAGTCGCCGTAAAGCAATGCCGCAGCCCGTGCCCAACCCACGTTACGCGGCCGATGTGTGCCAGATTCAATCATTTATCAAGTTGTAAAACAGTTGGAATCCATCAAGTCATCAAGCATAAATCAGCAGATGGATGTTCTCCGGCAGGATTTTGGAAACCGCGCGCACCACATCGCCGCTCAACAACGCAGCCAGCCCGCCACGGCTGGGGGCGCCGAGAAGCAGATGGGACGCGCCCATTGTGGCCGTGATGTCCACGATGGTTTCTGCCGGTGCGTCACTGACAGCGTAACAAGGGAAAACCGGATGTCCACCCGCTTCCTTAAAGGCATGGGAAAAAATTTCCCGGGCGTCTTTATCCTCCTGCCACTTGCGCCTGGCGTCTGCCTCGGTGATGACCGGCAGCACGCGCACGAACAGGAGGTAAAGCGGGCGCTTGGTTTCACGCGCCTCCTGAATTGCAAAATCCAGCGTCCGGCCAATGCCGCGGATGGCGCATAACAACGGGGCCCCAGTAGCCTCCGACAGCGAAGCTGGCGATGGCACCGGCACGCTGACTGCGGGTGTTGCCGCCACCACCCCGGCGGCAGCCGCTGCCTTCTTTTTCCGGCGCAGTGCGCTCTCACTCGCCAGTCCGCGCATTATCAGGCCGATGGCAAGGACGGTGACAGCAAACACCCTTGCGCTGGGTTTATCCACCAGAAGAGAAATCTCGATCGCGAGCATGATGAGGAACGTGGTGAACATCAGAATTCGTTCCCATTTTACCAGGTTCAGCTTCCGATCCGTGGAACTCGCTCCCAGATTGGTCGCGATGGCTCCGACAACGCCTACGGCATACAGCTCGGCCAGACCCGCCATGTCTTTGACCACAAGAACCAGGATGGCCGGAATAATCGTCGCCACGATGATGCCGACGTTGGGCACGCCAAACTTGTTCAGTTTTTGGAAGCCGCCCGGCAACTCGCCATCGCGTGACATCAGGAAGGAGATTGCAATCAGATCCACAATCGCCGTGTTTACCGCAGACAAGAGCAGGAAGCCGAAAACAATACTGACCGCCCACGCCGCAATGTGGCCCGCTGTTGTTCCCCAGGCGCCGCCAACGAAGATTTGCGCCATGTAACGCAACATGTAATCACGCACCCCGGGCTGGCCGGGCGCGTCGACGTCGTCCTTGTCGATTTGCAGTCCGCCCAGTGCGTGCATCGCGAGGCCGAGCAAGGCGGTGAACAAACAAACTTCGAGCATCACCCAGAAGATTGCCGGCGTGGACGTTTTGGAAACGTTGGGTTTATCCAGCGAGCATCCCGGATTGAGCTTCATCACGCCGGTGGCGTTGGCGATGGCCTCGACGCCTGAGAGGGCAAGCACCACGCCGACAAATCCGTTCCAATTCTTGGCGAGACCGCCGGTGAGCGGCTGGACGTTGTGCCAGGCGTGGCCAAGATGAGGCAGCGCAAACATACCCAGCAAGACCACCACGACCGCCGTCGGCACCGAAACCAGAAAGGCCAGACCACCTGTATGTTTTGGGCCGAAGTAATTCAGCGCGCCGATGACCACAATTGACAGCGCCGCGAACATTTCGGGATGCGACACGCCCAGATACTGAAATGCTGACAGTGAACTGATCGCCGCTGTAACCAGGTAATCCGCCACCAGGAGGAACGCGCCGACGATGGAGATGATTTCCGAACGATGACGCACACTGGCATACACGCCGCCGCCGTCGGCGTAGTGCTTGCAGATGGCCATGTAATTCACCCCGACCAGGGCCGTGAGCAGGCACATTGCTGCAATCAGCCAGAACGAACTGTATCCAGCGACAGCAAACGCCAGTCCAATGACGTAGGCTTTGCTCGTGCCCCAGTCGCCGTACAAGATCGCCGCTGCCCGCGGAGCATCCACGTTGCGTGGCCGCTTCGTAGTCGTTGCGATCATAATTTACTAAATAATTTGCATTGCTACAAAAACCGCATTGGGGGGAAATGAAGACGAGCCTCATTGCCCTTAATGTTCACGCCGGCGAGGTTAGCTGTCGGGCTGGAACCATTAAGTGTTCCCGGCGTCATGCGCCGCAAGCCCCATCCGTTCCGCAACGCGGAACGAACATTCGGGTTCCCCGCTGATCGCACCCGGGTGCGTCATTTGGCAGACAAATGCCTGTAAATAATTTTACAAGGAGGGTAATACAAATCAAGCACTGGCTGGACCGGAAAATTTCAAGGGCTGTATCTTGACGGCGCTCACCCGGAGCGTCGATCTCTCCGGTACTGCGCGTTTCTAAGAAAACTCAATACTTGCCGTGCAGGAGGCCGGCGCTCCGAGTCCCGCAATAGAACGTCAGACCCCTAAATCACGGCCGCGCACTTTACTTGCCCTGGGACAAGCGTTGCCGAAGCTCCCAGAAAAGCATGAATCCGTATCCGCCGGCAACGCCGCCAGCGACCCACCATTTTATGCTGTCTTGGAACAGCAACGGACAAATGACCTGAACCAGAATCAGCGCCACCATGAGATAAGCCACACGCTTTCCGGAACCGGGTATCACGGCCCAGCCCGATTTCAGCTTTCCGGCTTCTTGAAAGCGCTCATTCTTTCGCCGCGCCGCGTCCTGGATCATGCCAAAACCCACGCCGATGATACCGCCGACAATAAGTGCCAGGATGGATGCGAGCATGTTTATAAGTTGATGTGCCATAATATTGTTTTTCAGATTTTTAGCAAGCTGCGCGAGAGGTTGAACTCTCGCGCAGCAGGTTGTTCATTGTCTTTTCTTAAGTGTCTCAGCCCATTTGGTGGTGGGCTTTTTCGCGCACGTGTGGTGTTTCCGCTGTTTTGTTCGCCACCACTCCAAAGTAGCCTTCCACACCCATTTCAGGAATGTCGAGGCCTTCGATTTCAACCTCCTCGGTCACGCGATTGCCAATCGTCACCTCCACGATCTTGTAAACGATGATCGAGAGGATGCTCAGGGTGATGAAACAGGTCGCGACACCGACGAATTCAGCCCAGAACTGGCTCATACCGCCGCCGTAGAACAGGCCGAGCACACCCATTTCCGTGGCGTCCTTCGGGGCCATGCTCGGATCCATCATCTGGTATGCACCATTGGCGAGTTTAAACCAATGCGCGCCGTTCCAGCCTTGGCCATAAGTGCCATCGGCAAACAGACCGAGGGAGAGACAGCCCCAGGCGCCATTAACACCATGAACCGAGATGGCGCCCACCGGATCGTCAATTTTCAGTTTGTCAAAGAAGAACACCGATTCAACGACCAGGAGGCCGGAGACCAAACCCAACGCGACCGCGCCAAAGGCGCTGACGAACGCGCACGGACAGGTGATGGCCACCAGCCCAGCCAACATGCCGTTGCAGGCCATGCTGGGGTCCGGTTTGCCGCGGCGGAACCACATCCACAGCAGCGCACCCAGACAGCCCGTGGCCGAGGCCAGCATCGTATTCGTCGCGACCACGGCAATGCGCAGGTCGGTGCCCGAGAGCGTGGAACCAGGGTTGAAACCAAACCAGCCGAATGCCAGAATGAACGTACCCAGGATTGCCATGGGAATGTTGTGGGCGGGCATCGGATTGATGCTGCCGTCCTTGTTGTACTTGCCGTAACGCGGTCCGATGAGCCACGCAAAGATCAGCGCGATGACGCCGCCTTGCATATGCACCACGGATGAGCCGGCAAAATCCACGTGGCCGTGACCAAGGCCGAAGTTGATTCCCAGTTGCGACAGCCAGCCGCCGCCCCAAACCCAGTTGCCGAACACCGGATACATCACCGTGCCGATAAAAGCACCGTAAAGCATAAACGCTGAGAATTTCCAACGTTCCGCCGCCGCACCCGTCGGAATGGTCGCGGTCGTATCCATGAACACCATTTGGAACAGGAACAGGCAGAACAGGCCGGCGTCATAGGTGTCACCGGTGAGGAAGAATCCATGTGTGCCAATGATGCCGAAGGGCTTGCCAAATATGGTCCACGTCAGTTCGTGGGACAGGCTGGTGCAAGTGCCAAGCGTGCCCGCGCCTGGCGCCCCCACACCGCCAAACATGAAGGCGAATCCGCAGATGTAAAACCCGAGCATACCCAGCGGGTAAATCATCATGTTCATCGTCATCGTGTGCGCGGCGTTCTTGTGCCGGCACAAACCGGTTTCCACCAGCGCAAAGCCGGCTTGCATGAACATCACCAGGAAGCCGGTGACCAGTGTCCAGACGAAGTTGATGGCGATCTTGTTATGGCCCACCGTGTCGGCCAGTTGCATCGCCAGCGGCTCTTTGTTGGCCTGGGCCGTGTAATCATCGAAGGCCTTCTTGGCGGCGGTGTAAGCGGCCACCTTGTTTGTGTCTTTCAAATCATCTCCGGTGAGCGCCGCCGGCTCGGAGACAATGAGATTTGGCACGTCCGCCCTCGTGCCGGTGGTATTGGCGCCCGCCGGGTCGTTATTGGCTGCGGGAGCAGCGGGGGCTGGAGCCGCCGGAGCCGCGGCAGCCGGAGCGTTGGTCATGGCCATGCCGGCCATGGCGTTCGTGTTGTCCGCGCGCAGCGGTAAAACGCTTAACGCGGCGGTCGCAATCAGTGCAAGGATCAAAAGATATCGTTTCATTGTATTTATTCGAGTGAGTTTTCAGTTGGTTTCGTTGCTTAAACGGCCGAATCGCCTTTCTCTTCGGTGCGGATGCGGACGGCTTGTTCCACTCCGGAGACAAACACCTTGCCGTCGCCAATCTTGCCGCTCTTGGCCGACTTGACGATGGCGCCGATGGCGGCTTCCACCTGGTTGTCCGCCACGACAAGTTCGATTTTGATTTTGGGCAGGAAGTCCACGGTGTATTCGCTGCCGCGATAGATTTCGGTGTGACCCTTCTGGCGGCCAAACCCCTTGACCTCGCTCACAGTCATGCCTTCGATGCCAACTTCGCCGAGGGCATCCTTGACCTCCTCCAATTTGAATGGTTTGATGATGGCTTCAATTTTCTTCATAGTTTTTTTACTGCGGTTTCAACGCGCTGCGGTCTTGCCAGCCTGGTGTGTGTCAAGACTTCGACCTCCTTTTGATTTTCGCAAAGTCAAACATCACACTCATCCTGGTCCATTTCACAACTTGGAACGGGGTTTAGCACGGTAGGTGCCAATATATTGGCGGATTCAGGAACCCGATTGTTTTAAGGTATTTATGAATTATTTATTTAATTCGGATGTTTTTTAATGCGATTTTTAACTATGTTTCCGTGTTTAATTTTTTCCATTCTGCATTTTATTAAACAGCCGCGCGATGGGTGGTGTGAATTGTCGTTGCATTGAAAAGTCAAAACCGGCGAAAATTAAAACGCATGGAAGGACACATCAAAAATGTGAACGAAAACAAATGGGCGGAAAGCTTGTGGCGGCAATACGCCACAGCCTTTCTCATGTTCAGCGCGGTCTCGGCGCTCAACCTGTGGCTGCAAAAATGGATCGGCTATGAGGCGCTGGCGTTGGTGTATTTGCTGGGGGTGGTGTTGCTGGCCCTGTTTGTCAGCCGCGGCCCGATTCTGTTTGGCACGGTTTTGACAGCGGTGGGATGGAGTTATATTTTTGCACCACCTCGCTTTTCGTTTCACATCGCCGGATTCTACGATCAAATGATGTTCGGGACGTATTTTGTGGTCGCGCTGACCATCGGGCGGCTGACAACCCGGTTGCGCCTGCAACACGAAGCGGAAATCAGAGTCAAACTCATCGAGGAATCGGAACGCCTCAGTCGCACGCTGCTCAATTCTGTTTCACACGAGTTGCGCACACCCATTGCTGCCATCAACGGCGCGGCCAGTGGGTTGCACCTGTCCGGCCCGCTGACGCCCGCGCAGCAGAAACTCGCGGCGGAAATTGAATCCGCCAGCACGCGCCTCAACCGGGTCGTGCAAAGCCTTTTGAATGCCGCCCGGCTCCAGTCCGGTCAGATCCGCCCAAGGCCAGATTGGTGCGATGTTTCGGACCTGGTGCGCGTGGCGTTGGGTGAAGTTCAAAGCGCGATGGCCGGTCGTGTGGTCGAAAAACAGATTGCATCCGGACTGCCACAGGTGAAAATGGATTTTGTGCTGATGGAACAAGTGCTCATCAATCTGCTGCTCAACGCCGCTGTGCACACACCGCCGGGAACTCCAATTAAAATCAACGCGCGCGTCGAAACACCCAATCTGGTTTTGGAAATCGCGGATCGCGGGCCGGGCTTGCCGCCGGAACAAATCGAACGGGTTTTTGATGTGTTCCACCGTGCGCCGGACGCCAAACCGGGCGGTACGGGCCTGGGCCTGGCCATCGTCAAGGGATTTGTGGAAGCACAGGGCGGTCGCGTCCGCGCCGCCAACCGCGCTGACGGCGGGGCCGTGTTCAGGATTGAATTGCCGATGCCTGACGCGCCCGATTTGCCGGAGGAAAATGAATGAACAATGACCCGACCCCACCGCCCCTTTTCGCGCTAATCATTGACGATGAACCGCAAATTCTGCGGATGCTGACCACCGCGTTGGAGGCAAACAATTTCCAAGTCAAGACTGCTGCCACCGGACAGGAGGGCCTGGCCGTTGCCGCGCAACATCGCCATGACATCATCATCCTGGATTTGGGTCTGCCCGATCTCAACGGCATCACCGTTTTGAAGCGGTTGCGCGAATGGACACAAACGCCAGTGATCATTCTGACGGTCGAAGATTCCGAGGTGGAAAAAATTGAGGCGCTCGACAGCGGCGCGGATGATTACGTGACAAAACCGTTCAACACCGGCGAATTTCTCGCGCGGATTCGCGCCGCGCTCCGCCACGCCGACACGGGCGGCGGCAAGAAAACCATTTTCCACAGCGGCAATATCACGGTTGACCTGGGCGCGCGGTGCGTGACCCGCGACGGCCAGCGGGTCAAGCTCACTGCGACCGAATATGCGTTGCTGCGCCTGTTCATCCAGCATTCCGGCAAAGTGCTGACGCACCGTCATATTTTGCGCGAAGTGTGGGGGCCGGAACACGTGGGGCAGACGCAATATCTGCGAGTTTACGTGACGCGGCTGCGGGAAAAATTGGAGTCGGACCCGGCATCACCGGTTTTATTTTTGACCGAACCTGGCGTGGGCTATCGCTTTGCCGATGCGTGATTCAATGCTTGTGGCGGAAATAAAACAGGAAAAACAAAAATAGCAGTACTTGCACCAGCACGAAACCGATGATCATGGGGACCATCCGGAACCGCGATTTCCAGATCTGGGGCGCCTGCAACCGGGTGTAACGGCTGGTCATCACCACGGATTCGTAATCATCCAGTTCCTTTTTCATCTCGCTGGCAGATTGGTAGCGTCGTTTGAGATCGCGCTCCATCGAGTGCAGGATGATTTCCTCCAGCACGGGAGTCAGATTCGAATTTATTTTTCGCGGCGCCTGCGGGTCGCCCGTGACGCGGGCGTTCATGATCACATAAGGGCTGTCGCCGGCAAAGGGCGGTTCGCCCGTGGCCATTTCGTACAGGATCGCCCCGAGGCTGTAAATGTCGGTCCGTTCATCGCCCCGGCTGCCTTTGACCTGCTCCGGCGCCATGTAATCGGGCGTGCCCATCGTGGGCGTGAAGCCGACAAAGGTGAGCCGCCGGGCATTTGCCGCCCGGGCAATTCCAAAATCCATGATGCGAATCGAGCCGTCGTTGCAAAGCATGATGTTGGCCGGTTTCAAATCCCGATGGACGACTCCGTTTTGGTGCATGTAGGAGAGGGCGGTGCAAATGTGGCTGGCGATTTTGACCGCGTCCGGTTCCGGCAAGGGCCGCACGTTGCGCAGCAATTCGCTCAAGGTCTGGCCCTCGAGATATTCCATCGCAAAGTACGGCCGGCTCTTTTTTTCGACGGGAAGAATTTTCAGGATATACGGGTGATTGAGCCGGATACCGATTTCTTCCTCGCGGCGAAAACGGTCAAATCCCGCCGGGTCGCTTTCAATTTGCAAATAGGGGATTTTCAAGGCCACCGCCTTGCCGGTTTGCCGGTCGTTGGCTTTGAACAGCGAAGCCATGCCGCTCTTGGCGATGACATCGGTCATTTCAAACCGCTCATCGAGCAAACTTCCCACACCAACGTCATTACCGAGCGCGCGGCGGGTTTTGACGGCGGCCGTCTGGGCTTGCAATGACTGTTCCACCTGCCACACCTGAATAATCTGGACGGAAACGTTGTCGCTGGCCTGGCGGCGCTCCGCCTGTTCGATCAGCCGTTTGCACGCTTCGCCGGGATGATACTTGATCACCGCATCCAGAATTTCATCGTCCAAAACAAAACCGTAAAGTCCGTCCGAGCAATGCAAAATCAAATCTCCCTGCTCCAGCGTTTCCGTTTTGATGTCGTAATGACAAATCGGGTCCGAGCCGACGCTGCGCGTCAGCGTGGAGCGGTGCTGGCTGGTCATGGCATTGCGTTCCAGCAACAATCCCAATTTAACCTGCAACGAGGTGTAGGAATGGTCGGTGGTCATCCGTTTGATTTTTCCGGCGCGAATGAGGTAGGCGCGGGAATCGCCGACGTGAGCAATGGTGACCTTGTCATCGCGGAAAACGGAGGTCAGCAGCGTGGTGGACATGCGGCCCTGTTTTTGGGCGGCCTGAAAAATTCTCGCGGCGGATTCGTCGAAAATCCGGCGGACGGAATCATTGGTGGAGGTTTCCGGTTTGGCTTCCCTGAAAATTTCCAGCGCGGTTTCCGCCGCCAGACGGCTGGCGATGTCACCATTGCCTTCGCCACCCACACCATCGGCCAGAACGGCGATGCTGCCGACCGCCTGCAATTGCTGAAAATTGTCCGGTTCCCAAAAAGCGATAAAATCTTCGTTGTGGTCGCGAACGGTTCCCATGCTGGAAAGTTGGAAGCATTTGACTTTCATGTGCGGGCCAAGATTATAGGAGAATATGGTTGAGCGAAAGACTGTAAGTCGGGCGGACCTTGTCCTCGCTGCGGGTGTAAATAAAACCCGGCCACCATCACGGTGGCCGGGCTGTGCATTGTCTTCCTTGGCTTCAGACTAAAGCAGGTTTCTCGGTCAGGATCGCGGACCGGCCAAGTTTGGCGCTCCTCGACTTGAAGTAAATGATGCCGTAAATGCCCCAAACCGCGGCGAAACCAAGAGCGATATAAGGTTCATGCCAGCTCATGCCGCTGACCGAGAATGGGCCGATCAAATAGAACAACATGCAACCCAGGTTCGCCAGCAGCCCGAAGATGGGCACAACGAAATGCTTGAACCCATGAAAACTGTGGTGCTCTCTGAACGCCACGATGGCCACGATGCAGGTGGTCATGTAGAGCAGGAACGTGCCGAAATTGCTGATCAGAGTGATGGTGACCAGTGAATTGGGCATCCAAGTATAAGCGTGCGGCGAGAAAATGCCGAAGCTATACCAGAAGTTGTGCTTGTCCAACGCCGCCAAATCCGAGGATTGCCCGCCGAGATAGGCCACCGTGGTCAGAATGCCGATGACCATCGAGATGACTACCAGCGCCCAGATGGCGCGGTGCGGTGAGAGCGTCCGGCCATGGATCAGGCCGAAGTGCGACGGCACTTCTTCGTCGCGCCCCATCGCATAAGTCACGCGTGCGCCGGTGTTGATGCAAGCCAAGGTCGTGCCGATCAACGCCAGGAACACCGTGCCGGCTTGCACGAGCATGAACGCCCGGCCAGCCGCATAGCTGCCGAAGGCCCATGTACCGACGAGCACCATCATGTCGCCGAGTGGAGCGCCGGAAGCGCCGGCATTCGAGACGGTGTAGCCGCTGTTCAGGAAATAATTCGCGGCGAAATACTCGAACATGTAACACATGGCGCCTTGAATCACCAAGGACAACAACACCGCGCGCCCGATGTCCTTCTTCGGATTCTTCGCCTCTTCACCCATGGAAGTCACCGACTCGAAACCCACGAGCAGGAGAATCGCAATGCACGCTTGGATGAACAGATAATTTATTTTATGCGGAACAATGACCGACTTGGCCGAAGTGTGAAAATTAAAGGTTTGCGGATCTTTCGCGTCACCCGGCTTGCCGGTGACGGCGTCTTCAGCCTTGTAGCTTAAGATGAACGGGTCAGATATGGCATGACCGTCCTTGTCCAGTTTGAGCTTGCCGGCATCGTCCTTTTGAAAGACCGGATACGGATCGCCCACAGCGAGTCCCATCGCGGTCAAGGTGCCCAACACCACGGCATCGGTGTTCTTGGTCTTGTCCAGGTCGTCAGCCGTGACTTGCCGGTCCTGTTGTTTGATGGCGGGAACAGGTTTGCCGTCCTTGCCGAGCAAATCCTTGCCATTCGCATCTTGCGCGAATTTTGGAGAGTTATCGGCCCAGGTGTCTTGCACGGGTTGATTCTTGTCGTCCAGCACGTTGACTTGATCAACATTGTAGTTGACCGGTGTTCCGTTGGACAAATGCCAGCCGACTGATCCTTGCGGATGATTGCTGCGATAGGCGATGGCCATGACCGCGAAAACCACCAGCGCGCTGATTTGAATGACATTAATCCCCATGTTGACCGCCGTGGTGCCATTCACGCCGCGGTAGGCGATGTAACCCACCAGCAGCGAGAACACAATGCAGAACAGCCACATGAACAACGGGCTGTTGTAGGTGCCGCTGAAGGTGTTCGGCCAAAACTGATTCGCCAGGTAGCCGCCGAGAATTGCTGTCACCCCGACCATCAGGCCGGGATAAACCCAGTAATACAAATGACTGGCCCAGCCGGTGAAAAATTTGGCGATACGCGCAAATTTATACGCATGGGTCTTGGACAGGAACGCCTGCTCGGCGTAAAGGTAGGAAGAACCTGCGCCAGGATAGAGTTTGGAGAGTTCGGCATAGCTAATCGCCGTTGCAAAACACAGCAGCAGCGCGGCCAGCAAGCCGACCCACATTGCGCAGCCGGCCATCGGTGCGCCATAGAGGCATTGCTCTTGGAACGTCAGCCAGAGAAATGCGCCAGGCGCAATCAAGGCCATGGCGTTGATGGTAAGCCCGGTTAATCCCAGGGTTGCTTTGGTGGTGGGCTTGTTCCCGCTACCCGGTGATGTTGGTTCGTTTGTCATATTTTTCGGTGAGTTTATCTGTTTCTGGTTTGCTGTTTTATTTGGATTGTTTGTTGTTGGTCATAATGCCAGGTTTCCAATTTCATCCGTGCGGATGCGAACCGCCTGTTCGATTGATGTGACGAAAATTTTCCCATCGCCGATTTTTCCGGTTCGAGCGCTATGGATCACAGCCGAAATGGCGTTGTCGGCGCGATCATCCGCCACGACGAGTTCGATTTTGATTTTGGGCAGGAAATCCAAGGTGTATTCACTGCCTCGGTAAATTTCAGTGTGTCCTTTCTGACGCCCAAATCCCTTTACCTCAGAAACAGTCATTCCATCGATGCCGATCTCTCCCAAGGCGTCTTTGACCTCCTCTAATTTGAATGGCTTGATAATAGCTTCAATTTTTTTCATGATGTCAGCGCCTTTAAGCAACGCCAATGCCAACGGGATGGTGGCAAAATACAACATATTTAAAATAAACAGCTTGTGAATTATAAATAAAAAATATTAACGAATAATTTATCATGATAAGGCGCAGTTTTATTATTTGTTTATTTCGAGTTTGTTGGCTTTTACCCAGCCGGCCAATTTCTCTTCACCATTTTGGAGGAAGGTGTCGGGGTGATATTTTGTTATTGAGAATATGATGATTGCCGAGATTCAACCCAACCCGTGGATGGTCACGCCCTTCGTCGCGCTGCTGGCAGCCATTGCCCTTGCGCCGCTCCGGTTTGCAGACTGGTGGGGCAAACATTACCCCAAAGTGTCCTTCGCCCTGGCGGCATTGGTGGTCGCCTATTATCTGCTGGTCCTGAACGCGACCCCGCGAGTGTTAAACACCGCCAGCGAGTATTTCAGCTTCATCGCGCTCATCGGATCGCTCTTCGTGGTGTCCGGCGGCATTCACATCACCATCAAGGGAGAGGCCACACCACGGGCCAACGTCATTTTCCTGGCCGTGGGCGCGCTGGTAGCGAACGTGCTCGGTACCACCGGCGCTTCGATGCTCTTGATCCGCCCGTGGCTGCGCGCCAACAAATACCGCGTCACGGCGCATCACGTGGTATTCTTCATTTTTATCGTATCCAACGCCGGTGGCTGCCTCACGCCTGTGGGCGACCCGCCGCTGTTCCTGGGTTATTTAAACGGTGTGCCGTTTTGGTGGGTGGTGCAACATGGCTGGCGGATCTGGTTAACCGGTGTAGCGATTCTGCTGGCGATGTTTTACGTGGTGGACGCCCGCAACTACGCCCGCGCGCCAAAACCGGTGCGCCAGGAGCAGACCGGCCACGAAAAATGGCGCTTTGACGGACTGGTCAATTTGTTTTTTCTCGCAGTCGTACTCGGCGCGGTGTTTGTCAATCACCCGTCTTTTCTCCGCGAAGCCCTGATGATTGGCGCCGCGTTGGGGTCCTATTTTACGACCCGGGAATCGGTTCATGAATCCAACCACTTCACCCTGCACCCGATCAAGGAGGTCGCCATCCTGTTCGTCGGAATCTTTGCGACCATGATGCCGGCGCTGGACTGGCTGGCCGCCAACGCCGGCAAACTCGGCTCGCCCACGCCCGGCGTTTTCT
>JBEKSU010000074.1:0-14509 GCA_049516755.1 Verrucomicrobiota bacterium
ATTGGCCGCAATCTGCCGGATCTGGTCAATCACTTCCGGCCCGGGCGCGGTGTCCATGAGCTCGTTCAGCGCCGGCCGGAGCAGATGCCAGCCATTCCACGCGATGACCCCCGCCGCCGCTATCGCCGCCACGTCGTCCGCCGCTTCAAAACCCCTGCCGCCGATGAGCGCCACGCTGATGCCGATGCCGGCGGCCACGGACGTGATGGCGTCGCTGCGATGGTGCCAGGCGTCGGTTTTGACGGCCGAGCTGTCCACCGCTTTGCCTTCGCGCGAAACAAACCGGAACAAGCATTCTTTTACCACCACGACCACGACCAGCACGATGAGCGTGAATGGCGCCGGCGCCGGGTGCGGCAGCATGATTTCGCCGAACGCCTTGAGCGCAATCCACAGCGCCGCCCCCAACAACATGGCGGCGACGATGGCGGCGGCAATCGGCTCAGCCTTGCCGTGGCCGTAGGGATGGTCCTCGTCCGCCGGCGCCGCGGCCACGACCAGTCCGCGCCACACGATGAGCGAACTGAAAACGTCGGCAAAGGATTCAACCGCATCGGCGACGAGCGCGTGCGAATGGCCGACGATGCCCGCGGCGAATTTCGTGCCGGAAAACACGACATTGACAGCCATGCCCGCAAAGGTGGCGCGCAAGCCGCGCTGGAGGCGATTTAGTGGCACAGGAGGCATTAAATCACGGCGGCGAGGAATGGGAAACGCGAAACTGAGTCATGATGAATGAAACGTATAGCGTGATGCGTGAAGGAAAAAAACATCTCTTCACGTTTACAATTCACGTCTCACGTTTCACGCAATCAGGTGGCAGAACATCGCGTCGCGGAGCTTCGGCTCGAACCAGGTGCTCTTGGGCGGCATGATGCCGCCGGCGTCCGCAATGGCCATCAGGTCCTCAATGCTCGTCGGAAACATCGAAAATGCGCAGGCGTATTCGCCGCTGTTGACCAGCTTTTCCAGTTCCGCCGGGCCGCGAATGCCGCCGACAAAATTGATTCGCTTGCTCGTGCGCGGGTCGTCGATGCCGAACACCTGTGACAGGATGTGTTCCTGCAACAGCGACACATCGAGCGAATCAACCGAATTGCGCGGGGCGGTGAGTTTGATGCGGATGCCCAGATTCCGCCATTTGCCCTGCAGATAAAGGCCGATCTCGTGTTTGCACGCAGGCTGGCCCGTGCCGTTCGGGTCAATGGCAAAAACGGTGCCGAGTATTTCCAGCACCTGCTCCGGCGTCCAGTTGTTCAAATCCTTCACCACGCGGTTGTAAGGCAGGATTTGCAACTGGTTGTGCGGAAAAATCACGGCAAGAAATTGTCCGCTGTGGCCCGCGCCATGACGCGAGTGAAAACACCGCGCTGCCGCCGCACTGCGATGATGGCCGTCGGCAATATAAAGAAACGGGATGGTTGCGAATTGCGTCTCGATGAATTTGATCTCCTCCCCAGCGGCGATCACCCAGGCCGTGTGCCGCACGTCATCCTGGGCGGTAAAATCCACGTCCGGTTTTTTGGAAATTTTCTTCGCGACAAATTTGTCGAGTTCGGCGTTGGCCCGGTAGGTCAAAAAAACCGGGCCGGTTTGTGCGTCCAGGGTTTCAATGTGCCGGAACCGGTCTTCCTCCTTGTCCGGCCGTGTCAGCTCGTGTTTTTTGATGGTCCCGTGCAGGTATTCCTCACAACTGGCCGCGGCCACCAGGCCCACCTGCGAATGTTTGCCCATCACCTGCCGGTAAAGATAGAAACACGGTTGCGCATCCTGCTTCAGCGCGCCGTCCTGGATGAGCTTTTGAAAATTTTCCCTGCCTTTCGCATAGACTTCCGGCGCATAAGGGTCCGTGCCCGGCGGCAGATCAATTTCCGGTTTGCTGACGTGCAAAAAACTGAGCGGGTTGCCGGCGGCGATTTCCCGTGCTTCGTCCGACGACATCACGTCATACGGCAATTCGCAGATGCGCGCGGCCAGTTTGGGTTCCGGTCGCAGCGCGGCGAAAGGTTTGATCGCTGCCATACCATGTGAAGATACGAACAGTGCAGGCCGAAGGCACGCAGAAATTGAACCTGAAAATCCGGCTAATTTTGTCCGCGAGGCGTGCCGAAGGCATCCCGAAGGACTTCCGCCAACGTCAGCGCTGAGGACCGGCCAGTGTGACGCTCTGTCCGATGGCCGGAACTACAAAGGGCTGGTAGGAAAATGTCCGCCAGTCGAACCGGACCCAGTGGAAATCGGGCGCATCGAGCGACGTATCGAACCGAAACGCCACGCAGGTTGCCACGTCCGCGGCATTGGCTTCCAGGACTTCCACCGTGAGGCCGTCGAAGTCATGCCGGTCGCCTTTTTGACTTTTGGGCACGCCCACGGCCACGTTGCAGGCGCTGAAGACGTAGGCGATATGGGCGGAGCCGACATCGTCGCAGGTGAAGATATCCGATGCCCGGGATTGAATCACCAGGGTTTGCTCATCGGTTCGTTGGACGTCAAAGCTTGTGCAACCCGGCACCAGCGTTCGCAAGGTCCGGGGCAGCGGCTGATGGTAATACGCCTTGTAAAACGGCATGTACGCCAGCGTGATCGCGCAGGGCGCGTTGACGACAATCACGTTCTTGTTTTCCACGTCCAGTGACTTATCCAGGTTGATGAAGGAGCGCATATCCCTGGAACCGGAAGCGATGACTTCAGCGGTCAGAACTCTTCCGGCGATGGCCGCCGGAATGTGCAGCAGCAGCAGCAGCCCGCAGGCAATCCAGGCCGGGATACGGTAGGTCAACCGTTCCGGCAACGGATCCGGCCGGGTGACCAGGGCGGCAATGAAACTGGCCATCAATCCATAAACCCCGACGGCGACAAAACCAAGATTTTTGGACAACGGCGCGACCGTCGCCGCCGGGATGACGGCCAGCAGCGCGACGGCGAGCCAGAACGCGGCAGTTTTGTCCCGGCGCACCCATGGGAGAAAGACCATCAATGCGGCAACCACGGGCACGCCATAAAGCGCAATGATCGTCGGGTGCAATGAAGGTTTAATCGCGAACAAAAGATCCGGCGCCACGCCGGCAATTTGGCCTCCCAGCAGAACCATGGCTCGTGGAATCACTACCCGCGCAAATTGAAGCGGCTCGTTGGCCGGGTCAATGTAAAGGCCCACATGGAACACACCGAAGCCGGAGAGTGTATAGCTGGTCCGCCACACGATGATGACCAGGATCGAAGGCAAAACCGTCAGCGCCCGGCGGCGCCAACCTCCCGGCTCGAGCACCAGTGCATACGCGAGGATGAAGGCGAACGTGGACGCTCCGCCTTCGTCTGCCAGAAGGGAAAGCGCGAGGAACAGGGCGGACAACACCAATCCGGAACGGGACTTTGCGGAACGCCATTGATGATGTTCATAGAAGCACAGCAGACCGAAGAAAAGCGACAGCACGAAGCCGCGGTTGGCGACGAACATCACCGGGAAATACGTATAGTCATCCAACAGGAACAACAACGCCGCCAGTCCGGCAACCCATCCCGGTCCCATCAGCTCCCGGTAAATCATCGTGACGAGAAATACGATGGCGGCGAACCACGCGATGCTGTGGGCGTGCATCAGCGCGGGCGAATCGGGGAAGAGCCGGTAATCGACCCAGTGCGTGAACGCGGTCAATGGCCGCCATAGACCCAGTTTCATATCGTCCGGCGTCCACCACGGCAGCAGGCCGTAGTTTTTCACCGGTGCCATCCGGTTGATGCCGGGGAAAAGCTCGCGGAGGACGGTGCCGAGGCTGCCGGAATCCGGCGGTATGCCCGCATCGCGCAGGCGCGCCGGCAACTGGTCCGGTCTGAGCTCGACCGCGCGCTGAACCAGGTCGTCCGCCATCAGGCCGGTCTTCAAGGCGGGCAACATCACCAATATTGCCGCTATGGCGAAAACAGCGGGAAGATAACGGTGGGCAAGAAATCTGTTTAAGAAATCCAACACCCGGGTCCCAGGTCCCTTCGTTTTCATCGTTTCCAGTCGATTGGGTAATAATCGTTACTGACCTTAAGGGGTAGACAAGGGAAACCGGCAAGCCTCACGCTTCATATCGCGGACGAGCCACTTAACAAGACTACTGACGGCCGCCGTTGTCTTGCTTGGGCGAGCTAAAGCCAAAGCAAATCCACCGGAAATAGTGCTTGCCACGGCGGGTTTCACTGGTAGGATTTGCAACTCATTATTTAATTTTTATGGCACGCATTTGTGAATTGACCGGCAAACGCCCGATGAAGGGCAGCATTATCTGGCGGAGTGGCAAACCCAAGAAACAGGGCGGCATCGGCACGCACATCACCGCCATCACCAAGCGGAAGTTCATGCCGAATTTGCAGCGCGTGAAAGCCCTCCTGCCCAGCGGCGAAGTGCGTTACATCCGCGTCTCGGCCGCCGCCATCAAAAAGGGCCTCGTCACCAAGGCGCCCAAACGGAATTGGACCAAGCCGGAAGCGGTCAAAGCCTGATTTTCACGGCGAAAAAAGAGAATTGTAGACGGAGGATGGCGCGAAAGCGTCATCCTCTTTTTCTTTTGCCATCCTCAATTCTCCATCTTCCATCCTCGTTTCGATTATTTTCCCTTGGACCATTTCATCGTCGCGCGCTTCATGTCGCGGTCGGACTCGCGCTTTTTTAAATCCTCGCGCTGGTCGAATTCCTGCTTGCCCCTGCCGACGCCGAGCGCGACCTTCACCTTCCCGTTCTTCCAGTAAAACGCCAGCGGCACCAGCGTGTGGCCCTTGACCGACGCGAGACCAAACAGCTTCCGGATTTCGGTTTTATGCAGCAGCAATTTGCGCGGCGCCTTGGGCTGGTGATTTTGCAGATTGCCGTGCGAGTATTCGTCAATGTGTGCGTTGTAGAGCCAGACCTCGTCCTTTTCCACCCGCGCGAAGGCATCGGCAATCTGCCCCTTGCCGGCGCGCAGCGATTTGACCTCCGTGCCGTGCAACACGATGCCCGCCTCGAACGTTTCGAGGATGTGATAATCCCGCCGGGCTTTGTGATTGGTCACGATGTCAGCCATGGATTATATTTTATCCGCAGATTCCGCCGATTACACAGATAAAAATTGGTTTTTGAAAGGAAACAAAAAAAATGCCCCCGGTCTGGGGGCTGTCTATTTTTGAAAATCTGCGCCATCCGCGTCATCTGCGGACGAAAACCGTCTAGCGTTTCTTGCGCTTCTTGGGCTGCGGACGGACCAGCTCGACCGGTTCGGGCATCTCCCAGCCGATTTTGTCCTCCAGCAGTTCACGCAACGCGATGTCGGCCGCGCCCAGATTCCCCACGTCGCTGATAAGCGGACGGCACTGGCCGCCGCCACCGGAATTCAACTGGCGCACCCTGCGGGAAATGAGGTTCACCAGGATGTTCGGGTTGCCGACCTTTTCGGCGGCTTTTTTGCAAAGTTCAGCGTTCACAATTTGTTTTGATAAATAGAGCTGGGGATTCTAATCAAGCCGGGTGTGAATGCAATAAGAATAATCAGGGCATTATTCGCGCGAATGGCTTATCCTGCTGAACCCCATCAAATACCGTCAAATTTCTTGCCGGGCTGTGCCGGTTCCAAACATGATGTTCTCATGCAGCGAACGATTCTTTTCCTGATGGCGTTGCTTTTCGGAGCCTTCCTGCCCGGCGACGCGCAGATTCCCAGGCTCGCCGGCCAGCCCACGCCGGGCGACGCGATGCTCGCCGATTATTTTCGCAACGAAACCGCCGTGCTTTCCCAGCATTGCCTGGCCGGTATCCATACACTGGCTGAATGGCAGGCGAAACGCGGCGAGTATCGCCGCCAATTGCAGGAGATGCTCGGACTGTGGCCAATGCCGGAGCGGACGGATTTGAAGCCCGTCATCACGGGTTGCATCACAAACGATGATTTCATCGTGGAAAAAATTTATTTCCAGGCGTCGCCGAAGCTTTACTGCACGGCGAGTTTGTATCTGCCAAAAAATTTGAAATCGCCCGCCCCGGCCATTCTTTACGAATGCGGGCATTGGCGCGTGGTCACCAACGGCATCAGTTACGGCAACAAGGCCATCTACCAGCGGGACGGAGCGTGGTACGCGCGCAACGGTTACGTCTGCCTGGTGCTCGACACGCTGCTGGCCGGCGAAATACAAGGAATCCACACCGGCACGCGCGACCACGGCCTGTGGTGGTGGAACTCGCGCGGTTACACACCCGCAGGCGTTGAAGCGTGGTTCGGCATCCGCGCCCTGGATTATCTCTGCACCCGGCCGGAGGTGGACACCAATCGGTTCGGCATCGCGGGCCATTCCGGCGGCGGCGCGTACACCTGGATGGTCACCGCGCTTGACGATCGCATCAAGGTCGCCGCGCCACTGGCCGGCATGGCTGACGTGCAAAGCCACATACTGGACGGCGTCATTGACAGCCACTGCGACTGCAATTTTTTTATAAACATTTACCGCTGGGATTTCCCCCAGGTTGCCGAGCTCGCCGCTCCGCGTCCGCTCCTGATTGGCGGCACGGATCGGGATCCGCTGTTCCGGCTGCCCAGCACCCTGCGCATTTATGAAAAAGTCCGCCATATTTACGACCTTTACGATGAGACCAACCAGCTTGGCCTGATACTCGCACCCGGCCAGCACGATGAAACCCCGGAATTGCAGCTTGGCGTGATGCGCTGGTTCAACCGTTATCTCAAAGGCGAGGAAACGCCCGTGGAAACCGCGGCCAAAAGGTTCTTTTCACCCGAACAACTCAAGGTTTTTGAAACGCTGCCCGCCGATGCGATCAACACCAACATCGCGGAAACTTTTGTGCCCAGGGCGAAGCCGGAAAAGAAATCAGCCGGCGAACTCCGCACCACCTTGCGCGAAAAGGTCTTTGCCGGCTGGCCGGACGCGGGAACGCCGCCGGCACCGAAGCGGGTTTTTTCCGTCGAACACGACGGCGTTCGTTTCAGCGCGTGGGATTTCACCAGCCAGCCGGATGTGCCATTGCGGCTCTACGTCCTCGAAAATGCGACGCCGAAACCGCCGGAATGGGTCGAACTCAACGTGCTGAATCAATCTGGCTGGACCAACTGGCTGGCCGCCGTGGGGGCGAAGTTCGGAGGCGAACTGACCGAAGAACTGGCAGCGAATGGTGGCGACGCGACGCAGCGTACCGCAGCTGACCAGCAGATCAGCCCGACCGGTTCGGTCGCGCTCGCGTTTTTCGCGCCGCGCGGAGTCGGGCTGACGGCATGGTCCGGCGGCGAAAAGCGTCTCACAAAAATCCGGCGCCGCTTCATGTTGCTCGGCCAGACGCTGGACGGGATGCGGGTGTGGGACATTCGTTGCGCCGTGCAGGCGTTGCATTCCGTGCCCGGAATGGCCGCGGCAAAAATCGGGCTGCAAGCCGAAGGCGCCATGGCGGTCAACGCGCTTTACGCCGCGTTGTTCGAGCCGGACGTGCGCAAACTGGACCTGGCAGGCCTGCCGCAATCCCAGTTGCAGGGACCGGATTACCTGGGCGTGCTCAAGATCACCGACATTCCGCAGATGATGGCGGCCGAGACAGCCACGCTGAATTGAAGCTCGAAACATAAACCTGGGAGCACTGGCGTCCCGCCGGCGGATTGTTGCATGGACTGGCCGGCGAGACGCCGGCGCTCCCAGGAATGCCTCGCCACAAATCCGCAGATCATGCCGCCGCCGGCTGGTTTCCTTTTTGAATCGGGTGTCGGGCGGCGCGCTTGTGCAAATACCATTGATGGGCCGATTCCAGGTAAAGATATACCACCGGCGTGATATAAAGCGTCAGGCATTGCGACACCACCAATCCGCCGACGACGGCCAGGCCAAGCGCCCGGCGGGCTTCGCCGCCCGCACCGAACCCGAGCGCAATGGGCAGCGTGGCCATGAGTGCGGACATCGTGGTCATCATGATCGGCCGGAAGCGCAGCAGGCAGCCTTCGTGAATCGCCTCGGCGGCGGATTTTCCGCTCCGTTGCGCTTCGATGGCGAAATCGATCATCATGATGGCGTTTTTCTTGACGATGCCGACGAGCATGATAAGGCCCACAAATCCGTAGATGTTCAAATCCAGGCGGAACAGAATCAACGTGATCAACGCGCCAAAGCCCGCCGAGGGCAGACCGGATAAAATCGTGATGGGATGGATGAAGCTCTCGTAAAGGATCCCGAGAATGAGGTAGATGACGACAACGGCCATTATGAGCAGCATCATAAGGCCCTGCGAGGAAGACTGGAAAACCTGTGCCGAGCCTTGAAAGCTGTGGCTGATGGTCGCCGGCAGGTGCAAATCGGCCTGGAGTTTTTGCACCTGTTCGACGGCGGTGCCGAGGGAAACGCCGGGCGCGAGGTTAAAGGAGATGGTGACGGACGGCAATTGACCGACATGGGAAATGCTCATCGGGCCGAGGTTGCGCGTGAGCCGGGCAACGGCATTGAGCGGAATGCGTTTCGGAAAGTTGTTGGTGTCGGTAACTGAACTGTTGATGTAGAGCTGGCCGAGCGCGTCCGGGTCGCGTTGGAATTGCGGTTCCACTTCGAGGATGACCCAGTATTCATTGATGTCGGTGTAAATCGTGGAGGACTGGCGTTCGCCGTAGGCATCGTAGAGCGCGTTTTCGATCTGGCCGGCCGTGACGCCGAGCGCGGAGGCCTTGTCGCGGTCAATTTCCACCGTGACCTGCGGGTTGGCAATGAGCAGGTCGCTGGTCACGTCCTGAAAAACATTGGTCATCGCGGCGATTTTGTTCATCAGAATCGGCGACCAATGGTAAAGCTCCTTTGTATCGGTGTCCTGCAAGCTGAATTGATACAGCGCCTTGGTCAACATCCCGCCGACGCGGATGAGCGGCGGGTTCTGCAGATACACATTGATGCCTGGAATCTGGGCGAATTTAGGGCGGAGTTCCTGGATGATTTGGTTCGCGTTCAATTTGCGTTCGGAGCGCGGTTTTAAACGCATAAAAATGCGGCCTTGATTGAGGCCGACGGACGAGCCGCCCGCACCCATGGCCGACATGAAGGCCGCCACGTTTGTGTCGGCGGCGGTGATTTTTGCCACCGCCATCTGGTGCTCGCGCATCGCGTCGAAGGAAATGCCCTGCGCCGCCTCCGTGATGCCGAAAACCTGGCCGGTGTCGTCGTCGGGGAAAAACCCCCAAGGGATAACCACAAACAGGACCAGGGTCGCCACCAGCACGGCCAGCGACACGATGAGCATCGCGAACCGGTGGCGCATGACCGCCTGCAAACTGCGATCGTAGGCATTGCGCATGCCGTCGAAGAAACGTTCGAAGGCGTTGTAGAGCGGGCCATGCTTTTTTCCGTGCTCCGAATGGATGAACCGGCTGCACATCATCGGCGTCAGCGTCAACGAAACGAACCCGGACACCAGCACCGCACAAACAATGGTCACGGCAAATTCATGCAACAGACGCCCCAGCAGGCCGCCCATGAATAGCACGGGGATGAATACCGCCGACAGCGACAGCGTCATGGAAATGATGGTGAACGCGATTTCCCGTGAACCATTCAACGCGGCCTGCATCGGCGACTCGCCGTTTTCCATGTGGCGCACGATGTTTTCGAGCATGACGATGGCATCGTCCACAACGAATCCAACGCACAGCGTCAGCGCCATGAGCGAAAGATTGTCAAGGCTGTAACCGAGGAGCGACATGGCGGCGAACGTGCCGATGATCGACATCGGCAGCGCCAGGCTGGGAATGAGCGTGGCCGAAAGATTCCGCAGGAAAAGGAAGATGACCAGGATGACGAGGCAAACAGCGATGAAGAGCGTGTGCTTGACATCCGCGACCGAGTCGCGAATGGACTGCGAGCGGTCGAAAAGAATGTCAATATGCACCGCCGCCGGAATTTGTTCCCGAAATTGCGGCAGCAACCGGGTGATGTTGTCCACCACGGCGACCGTGTTCGCGCCGGGCTGGCGTTGAATGGCCAGCACGATGGCGCGGGTGTTGTTAAACCAGCTCGCCACCTTGTCGTTTTGCACGCTGTCGATCACGCGACCCAACTCCTGCAGGCGCACTGGATTGCCATTGCGATAGGCGACGATGAGCGGCTGGTAGTCCACCGCCTTCTGGAGCTGGCCCGTGGCCTGCACGGTAAACGCCTGATGCCGGCCGTATAGCGTGCCGGTCGGCTGGTCCACGTTGCCCTGTTCCACTGCCGACTCGACCTCGTCAATGCCAATGCCGTAGGCCGCCAGTTTGTTCGGGTCCACCTGCACGCGCACGGCGTATTGCTGCGAGCCAAAGACCGAAACCTGGGCAACGCCGGTGATCATCGAAATGCGCTGTGCCAGCAACGTCTCGGCATAATCGTCCACCGTCGAAAGCGGCAACGTGGGGGACGACAAGGCGAGATAAAGAATCGGCGCATCCGCCGGGTTGACCTTCTGGTAGGTGGGCGGCGTGGGCATGTTCGGCGGCAATTGCCGCGCCGCCCGCGCGATGGCTGCCTGCACGTCCTGTGCCGCCGCGTCAATATTGCGATCCAGCGTGAACTGGATGGTGATTTGCACACTGCCCAGCGAGCTGACCGACGACATGGAGTCCACACCGGCGATGATTGAGAACTGCTTTTCCAGCGGCGTCGCCACGGACGACGCCATGGTTTCAGGATTTGCACCGGGCAGACTCGCCGAGACCTGGATGGTCGGATAATCCACGCTCGGCAGGTCGCTCACCGGCAACAGGCCGTAACCGATGATGCCGAACAACAAAATGCCCGACATGACCAGCGTGGTCATCACGGGGCGGCGGATGAACAGTTCGGGAACGCTCATGGCGCGTTGGTGGACAAAAGGGCGCTCTTGATATTAACCTTCACGCCGGGCGCCAGACGCAACTGGCCGTCGGTCACCACCGTTTCGCCGGTTTGCAAACCACTTTGCACCACGGTTTCACCTTGATACGTAATGCCGATGGTTACCGGACGCTCCTCGGCTGTTTGATCCGGTTTCACCACGTAAACAAACTGGCCGTTTTGCCCCGTCTGCACCGCCTGCGATGGCACAACGATGGCATTCGTCAGGTCCGAAAGCGTCAGCACCACCTGCACAAACTGGCCGGGCCACAATGTGTTATCCTCGTTTGGGAATGTGGCCCGGAGTTGGATCATGGCGGTCGTCGGGTCAACGGTGTTGTCAATAAATGTCAACTCGCCCTGCGGCGGCACGTCCATGTTTTGATAAGTCGCCACCACTTTCAGCGTTTTTTCACGCATCTCTTTTTTGATTCTTGGCAGGTATTGTTCCGGCACGGCGAACGCGACGTAAATCGGATGAATCTGATTGATGGTCAGCAGCGTGTCGTCCGGCGCCTTGACGACGTTGCCTTCGTGAAATTGCAGGCTGCCTGTCCGGCCATCAAACGGCGCGCGGATTTCGCAGAAGTCGAGATTCAATTCATCCGTTTGCACCGTCGCCACGAGCGCGTCCCGGCTGGCCTTGCTGGTGTCGTATTCATCCTGCGAAACCAATTTTTGGTCGAACAATTTTTGCTCGCGGCTGAACTGGATTTCCGCATTTTCCAGCTGCGCTCTGTCGTGCGCCAGTGCCGCCTGCATCGGGCGCGGGTCAATCGTGAAAAGCAATTGGTTCGATATCACTTCTGAGCCTTCCTGAAAATGCACCTGGCTGATGACGCCGCCGACTTGCGGACGGATCGTCACCGTCGAATACGGCATCACGTGGCCGACCGGCGGCGGGTTGATCAGCACCGGCACGTTGGTTACGACCGCCGGCGCCACGAGTACCGGCGCACCCGTGCCGCCCGCGCCTTTTTTTGCGCCGCCTGAACAGCCGTTGACCAACATCGCCGCCATAACTGCCAGCACTGGAATCAGGGTTGAATTTTTCATGCCATCTTCAATTTACGGAATTGTTTTGTTGCGGCGACGGCCAGCGGGCTGAAAAGCAGCGGAGAATTTTTTTAGAAACTTCGCGTGCTGCCTTTGAAAATGCGGATCGGAAACCGACCGGTTGGTGAAGAACCGGGTCAATTGTGGAAACGCCATCGGGAATGTTGTCAGCGACCGCATCGCCAGTAAAAGATGGCCCGGATCGAATTCATCGGACAAATAGCCGAGCGCCTGCTGTTTGCGAATACGGCCCAGCGCCCGGATCGCCAGCGCCCGCCGGCTCTTTTCGTCAATGACCTTTTTGCCCCCGCCCTGCAGCGCCTCCCATTCCAGCAGCCGCACCCAGTCCGTATCCCGGCACGAAAGCCGGAACCAGAACGGCAGGCTTTCCGCCGGGTCGCCCGACAGGCCCTCGGCCGACGCCTGACGCTCGGAGATTTTGCGGCGCAACACCTCGCGGAACAAATGCTCCTTGTTGCCGAAATAGTGGTAGAGCATCCGCTTGTTGATGGCGGCGCGGCGCGCGATGGCATCCACCCGCGCGCCGGCAAAACCATTCGCCGCAAATTCCTGCAGTGCGGCGGACAAAATGCGCTCGCGGGTGCGTTTGGGATTCCGCTCCGCCCTGGCGCCGTTCGGCTTGACAGGTCTGGCCATGTATCCCATTAAGTAACCACTGAGTTACTTGGAATGCAAGCCCGATGATGGGTTCAAACGGCGCCGGGCGGGGCCGGCGGCCGTTCGCCGCCCGGCCGGTTGGGAGCCTTGATTTCTGCGATCATTTTCTTCGCCGCCTCCATGGAAAGACCATGCGAGACGGAGAGCCCGAACCGGCGTTGCAGATATTCGTCCAGGCGAATCCACTCGCCCTCGTGCTTCACCTGGCCGGTCCAGGCGCAAATGGTGACGACCTGTTGCAGTTTTTCGAGCCGTCGCAGGATGATGACAATCAAAATCAGCACCATGACGACGGTCCCGATGAGCACCACCGACGTGATCTGGCTGGTCATGGAGTCGGCTTCCGCGCGTTGCTGATTGATATTCAGCGAATATTCCTCTTCCTGCCCCATCTGGAACAACACGCGGCTGATTTTTTCCATCGTGCTCTTGCCCTCGTCGGTCAACGCGATGGCCAGTGTATCATGCACATTCACCTTGCTTCCGGCATTCGTGTCCGCATTGAGCCCCAGCCGTTCCGTGATGAGTTTTTGCAATGCCAGGATGTTGGTTCGTTGGCCGGCCCGGGACTGGATGAGGCTTTTCAACTGGTCAATGTCATTGCGGACCGCGGCCATGGCCCGGCCGTAGGAGTTAAGGTAGTCATTGCCACCGGTCAGCAGGTAGCCGCGCCGTTCGGTTTCCGCATCCAGCAGATGAAACTGGGTTTGCTGGACCAGATTCAGGACCTTGTAGGTATGCCCCACTTGAAAAAACGAATCCCGGAATTGTTCGTTCGTCTGATGCACAAGCCAGCTCATTACAATCAGCGCCAGCAGGGGAATGCTCATCCCCACTAAAAAAAGAATTTTGTTGGCGCGCGGGCCCGGCTTCATGGCGGATAATCCAGTTCAGATTATTGTAGCGGCTCTTTCCTCGTGCCACAAGGTGTTTAACTCATAAGCCCGGGCGATTTTCAGAAGTGTTTCCTCGCCAAAAGGTTTGCCCAGCAGCTGCAGCCCGATGGGCAGCTTCGGATTTTTGGTGAAACCGCACGGAACGCTGATGCCGCAGATGCCCGCCAGGTTGCACGCCAGCGTGAAAACGTCGCACAGGTACATTTGCAGCGGATCGTCAAATTTCTCGCCAATCTTGAACGCCGCCGTCGGCGTGGTGGGCGTGACGATGGCGTCCACGGACTCGAACGCTTTCAGAAAATCGTTGCGGATGAGCGTGCGGACCTTTTGCGCGTGCAAGTAATACGCGTCGTAGTAGCCGCTGCTCAAAACATAGGTGCCAAGGATGATGCGCCGTTTCACCTCCGCGCCAAAGCCTGCGCCGCGCGTCCGGCAATAAAGCTCAATCGGATCCGCGCTGTCCACCCGCGCCCCGTAGCGAATGCCATCGAAGCGCGCGAGGTTCGCGGACGCCTCGGCGGGCGCGATGATGTAATACGTTGCCGCCGCGTAATCGGTGTGGGGCAGGGAAATTTCCACCATCTCCGCGCCCAGCTTTTCGAATTGTTTCACGGCAGCATCCACCGCGGCTTTCACTTCGGAATCCAACCCGCCAATCATGTATTCCTTCGGCAGGCCGAGCTTCAAACCCTTGATGCCTCTGTTCAGGCTGGCGGCATAATCCGGCACCGGTTGCGGCAGGCTGGTGGAATCACGCTGGTCGTGTCCACCGATGACCCCCAGCAGCGTGGCCGCGTCGCGAACGTCTTTCGTGAACGGACCAATTTGATCGAGCGACGACGCAAAGGCGACCAGGCCATAGCGCGAGACGCGGCCATAGGTTGGTTTCATGCCGACACAACCGCACAACGCCGCCGGCTGGCGGATGGAGCCGCCGGTGTCCGAGCCGAGCGTGGCGATGGTTTCGTCCGCCGCCACCGCCGCCGCCGACCCACCGGACGAACCGCCGGGAATGCGCGTGGGGTCCCACGGATTGCGCG
>JBEKSU010000075.1:0-14184 GCA_049516755.1 Verrucomicrobiota bacterium
AACCGCATCGCCCTTCAGTCCGATTTGCTGGGCGCCGCCAGTCTGGGAATCAAGAATCTGCTTTGCATGTCCGGCTATCATCAGATGCTGATCGGCTGTCCGGAATCCGCCAATGTTTTTGATGTGGATTCCTCCCAATTCGTCGATCTGACCACGCGGATGTCCGAAACCGGCACCCTGGCCGACGGGACAAAATTTGACGGGCAATTTTCGATGCTGGTCGGCGCGGCGGCGAATCCGTTCCTGCGGCCGATGGACCTCAACCTGTTCCGGCTCGGCATAAAAATCGATGCCGGCGCCAGATTCATCCAAACCCACGCGGTGTTTGACGTCGAAGCCTTCAGCCAGTGGCTCGATGCCGCCCGCAAGGAAGGTTTTACCCAAAAAGTGGCGATCTTGGCGGGGGTTTTTCCTCTCGGCAGCGCGGCGGAAGCCCATAAGCTCCGTGACCATTACGCCGAATTCCGCATTCCGGATTACGTCATAGAACGGTTAAAAAAAGCAGGCAATGACGCGGCGCAGAAAAAAGAGGGCATCGCCATCTGTGCTGAGACCATCAAGCAGCTCAAGCCGCTCGAGGGTTTGCGCGGGATCCATATTCTTTCGGGCGGCAAGGAATCGTCGGTGCCGGAAATCCTGGCTGCTGCCGGATTGTAATTACCGGGAGAAATCATGCCGGAAAAATATCACATCAAAACCCAGCCGGTTCCGCCGCGGCAGCCGCGCATCGGCAAACATGGCGTGGTGGACTGGCGCGAAGATTGCGCCCGATGCCATAACTGCGTCAAAAAAGCCTGCGTCTATGACCGCTACCGGCAGGAGGCCGATTATATCCGCAATCTCAACGACGTGGACGCGCTGTTTTTTGAGTGCATGGGCTGTTTCTCCTGCGTGCAGAATTGCACGAAGAACATCCTGTGCCTGTCCGTCAATCCGACCTACGAAAAGCTCGGAAACAAATACTGGAAACCCGACATCATCAAAACCACGTGGCTCCAGGCCGAGACGGCGAAAATCCCGGTTTCCGGCGCGGGCTATCGCGGGCCGTTTTCCGGCCATGGTTTCGATTCCATGTGGACCGACATGTCGGAAATCGTCCGGCCCACCCGCGACGGCATTCATGGCCGCGAATACATCAGCACGTCGGTGGATATCGGCCGCAAGCCTTCGTACCTGTCGCTGAACGAAACCCAATCAGTCGCCGGCCTGCCGCCGCTGGTTTCCATCCCAATGCCGTTGATCATAGATTTAAGCTCGCCGGCGCACACCCTGCCGAAACTGGACGCGGCGATCGAACAGACCGCCGGTGACACCGGCCTGATCGCCATCATGGATTCACGTTACCGGCCGGCTGACGAAGCCAACCTGGAAAACATCGCGTTTTATCTGGGCCCGGACAGTCCGCCGGTGCCGGACGCCATCCTGAAAAAGACCCGGCTGGTGGAAATCGCCGACAGTCCTGCCGTCGCGAAGCGCATTCAGGAAATCAAAAAAATCCACCCGCAAATCGTCGTCGCCATTCGCGTGGAACTGACCGCGGCGGGCATCGGGCGTGCCATCGAACTGGCCGAACTTGGCGAGGTCGAGGTCATCCACGTCGTGGCCGATGCCAACGGCAATGAATTGACGGCGCAAAAGCCGCGGTTTTTGAAGGACATGATCCGGCAGATTCACACCACGCTCATCGAAAAGGGCGTCCGGGATGAAATCACGCTCATGGCCGGCGGCGGCATCGCGCTGCCGGAACACATGGCCAAGGCCATCATCTGCGGCGCCGACCTCATCACCATCAACCTGCCGCTGCTGGTCGCGCTGGAATGTCATCTCTGCGACAGTTGCCAGCCCGGCTCGCCCTGCCCCGCCCGGCTCGAGCAAATCGATTCCAAATACGCCGTGGGCCGGATGACCAATTTGATTGCCGCGTGGCACGATCAGTTGATCGAGCTGATGGGCGCCATGGGCATGCGCGAAGCCCGCCGCCTGCGCGGCGATGTCGGCCGCGCCATGTTCTTCGAGAACCTGGAGGAAGAAACCTTCGGCAAACTTTTCGGCACCAGAAAGGTGGCGCTATGAACACGTTGCCGGAAAATACGCTGAAGACACGCGTGCCGCAGGAGAAAGTGGACCGCATTGTCAAAACCGCGCCGTCCCGCTATCGCAACGAGATCGCCAAATATATTGTCCATCGCAGCCTGGATTGCGAACGCTGCGGCAAGTGCCTGGAGGTTTGCACCCACGGTGTCCATGAGCGAAAACCCGGCTTTGAATATTTCGGCGAGCCCAATCATCACCTGTGCATCGGACCGTCCTGCGCCAACAACGGGCATTATTGCGTGGCCCAGTGCCCCAAACAGGCGCTGCAAATCCGGGAAAATCCCATGTACCGCGCGCTCGGTGATTGCCGATGGTCGGCGGATCTGGTTCTGGCAACCTGGAAAATGGCCGAGACCGGCGAGGTGCCTTCCGCGGAATACGATTACAATTATGAGTGCGGCGATTCCGGCGGCGGTTTCGACAAGCTCAGATTTAAATTTCCCGACCGGCCCCCGGTAAAACTAGACGCAAATCAGATCGACACCAGCATCTCGCTGAACAAGCGCAAGGACGGCCGCCCCGAAGTCAAAATCGACGTTCCTTGGTATGGCGGCGGTATGTCGTTCGGGTCGGTCAGCAACGTGACCCAGTTGTCCAAGGCCCGTGCGGCCGTGGCGTGGAACACGTTCACCTGCACCGGCGAGGGCGGTTACATGGAACGCATGCGGCCGTATGACGACCATGTGATTACGCAGGTTGCCACCGGCCTTTTCGGCGTGCGCGAGGAAACCATCCAGCGCGTGCCGATTGTCGAATTCAAATATGCCCAGGGCGCCAAGCCCGGTCTGGGCGGCCATTTGCTCGGCGATAAAAACACGCCCGCCGTCGCCCGCATGCGCGAGACAGTCCTCGGCATCTCGCTGTTTTCACCGTTCCCGTTTCATAGCGTCTATTCCATCGAAGACCACATGAAGCACATTGACTGGGTCAAGCATGTGAACCGGCGCGCCTTGATTTCAACGAAGGTTTCCACCCCCACGGACGTGGACATGGTCGCCGTGGGCAGCTATTCCGCCGGCACGCACATCGTCCACATTGACGGCGGCTACGGCGGTACCGGCGCAGCACCGGACATCGCCAAGAAGAACATCGCCATGCCCATCGAATACGCCATCGGCAAGGTGCACCAATTTCTCGCCGCCGAAGGCGTCCGCGACAAGGTGACGCTCATCGCCAGCGGCGGCATCCGCTCAGCCCACGACATCGCCAAGGCGATCGCGCTCGGTGCCGACGGCGTGGTCATCGGAACCGCCGAACTGGTCGCGCTGGGATGCGTGCGTTGCAGCCTGTGCGCGAGCGGACGCGGTTGCCCGCGCGGCATCGCCACCACCGATCCCGAGCTTTGCGGCAAAATGGATTTGGACTGGGGCACCCAGCGGCTGGTCAATCTTTACAGCGCCTGGCGCAAGACGTTGGTCGAAATTTTGCAGCGCCTCGGCCTGCGCAGCGTCGCCGAATTGCGCGGACGCACCGATCTTTTGATGCATCTCGATTACACCAACGACGTGCCGGCAAAAAAATGAACAGTGAATTGATAAAACGGCTGGCCGGTTCCAGAAAACAACTGGCGGAAAGCCTCAACTACAACCCGCTTCTGAAAAAGGAGGCGGAGGAAGGCGGTTGCGGCGTGGTCGGTTTCTGCTGCAGCGAGCCGGTCGCCGGCAAACATATCTACGAACCGTCGCGCCAGATGCACAATCGCGGCAACGGCAAAGGCGGCGGCATCGCCGCCGTCGGCCTCGTCCCGGAACAACTCGGCGTCAGCCGCGAGGTGCTCGACAACCATATTCTGCTGCACGTGGCGTTCATCGACACGAAGTTGCGCCCGGAGATCGAGGCGCAGTTCATCAAGCCGTTTTTCGACATCGCCGCTTCCGCGCAGCTCGACAAGGTGGATGACTGGAAATCCGTGCCCGGCCTGGAAGTGTTGCCGCCCGATGTCTGCCGCTATTTTGTCCGCGTCAAGCCGGCGGTGCTCGATTCGTTCATCGCGAAGAACCGTCTGGAACAACTCGACCGCAGCGAGGCGGAGGACGAATTCGTCAACCAGAACAGTTTCAACCTCAATCAAAAGTATTACGCGTCGCTCGGCGAAAAGCGGGCCTTCGTGCTCTCGCACGGCCGGGACATCATGATTCTCAAGGTGGTTGGTTATGCCGAAGCCATCGTGAAGTATTACAAGATCGAGGAATTTTGCGCCCATGAATGGATTGCCCATCAGCGCTTCCCCACCAAGGGCCGCGTCTGGCATCCCGGCGGCGCCCATCCGTTTGCGGCCATCGACATGGCGCTGGTGCATAACGGCGACTTCGCCAATTACCATTCGGTGACCGAATATCTCAAGCAACGCCAGATCTTTCCGCAGTTTCTCACCGACACGGAGGTGTCCGCGCTGCTGTTCGACCTGCTCACGCGTACCTACCATTATCCGCTGGAACACATCATCGAGGCGCTCGCGCCCACCACGGAACTGGACTTCGACCGGCTCGACCCGGAGAAGCGGAAAATTTACCGCGCCATTCAGGCCACCCACATCCACGGCTCGCCCGACGGCCCGTGGTTCTTCATCATCGCCCGCAATCTGTTCCGGCAGCGGCAATTCCAGTTGATGGGCATCACCGACACCGCGATGCTCCGGCCCCAGGTGTTCGCCTTCTGCGACGGCGAAGTCCAGGTGGGCCTCATCGGCTCGGAAAAACAGGCCATTGACGCGACGCTGTTGAGCCTCTCGAAGGATGACAAGCGCATCTGCCCCGTCGCGGACCGTTACTGGAATGCGCGCGGCGGCAGCCACAACGACGGTGGCGCGTTCATTTTCAATTTGCAGAAAAATCCGGCCGGCAAAATCCGGATTGCGGTCACGGACAAATTCGGCAACCCGGTTCCCATGCCGGGCGGGACCGAACCCTGCGATTTTTCAAAGGGTAGCACAGGCGTCCCGCCTGTACCGTCGGGCGTCTCGCCCGATGGAATGCTGAACGACAAACTGGTTTCCGGCGACAGCCTGGCGATTTTTGAAACGGTGCGGGAACAGATACCGCAATGGACGTTTGATGAATTCCGCCGCGCGTGCCAGGAAATCATCAATCAGGGAAAAGATGCCTCCCAGACGGCGACCGCCATCGAGGTCTTTGCGCTGCTCAACGACCGGCATTACTCGACCGGCGCCAAGAAACGCAGCCACGTTCTGCATGTCATCCACACAGAGTTGAGCCGGTTGCTCGGCAGCCTCCCCAACATTGGTTCCAAGGATGCCGTCAAGAGCGCGTTCCGGCTCATCGATTTCGCAACGCGCGGCAACCTGCGCCCGCCGCAGGAGGGCGAAACCACGCTGGTCATTGATGCCGCGAATTTTGCGCCGGAAGGCAAGGACTGCGACGCGGAGTTGCTGGTGGACGCCTTCATGAAAGGCTGGCGGCATTTCATCAGCTTCAATTGCATCGGCCAGCGGTACATCGGCTGCGGCCTCGGGCCGGACACCGCCGATGTGACCATCGAGGTTTATGGCAGCAGCGGCGATTATCTGGGTTCCGGCATCGACGGCCTGGCGGTCACGGTGCATGGCAACGCCCAGGACCAGTTGGGCCAGATCATCAAGGAAGGAAAAATGGTCGTCCATGGCGACGTGGGCCAGACGTTCATGTACGGCGCCAAGGGCGGCGTGGTCTATGTGCAGGGCAACGCCGCCGGCCGGCCGCTCATCAATTCCGTCGGCAAACCCCGCGTGGTCATCAACGGCACCTGCCTCGACTTTCTGGCCGAATCCTTCATGGCCGGCGACCCCAATCGCGGCGGCGGTTTCGTCATCCTAAACGGCGTCAAATTCGACGACGAAGGAAAACTCATTCCCCTGCCCGAGCCGTATCCGGGCAGCAACCTGTTCTCACTCGCCTCGGGCGGCGCAATTTTTGTCCGCGACCCCGGCAAGACCATGGTCGATCAACAGTTGAACGGCGGCAAGTTCGCCCGGGTGACCGCTGCGGACTGGGAATTGATCCTGCCGTACCTCGAGGAGAACCAGAAACTTTTCGGTATCACCGTCGAGCAGCTTTTGACGGTGAACGGCCAGCAGCGCAAACCCGCGCAGGTCTATCGCAAGGTCGTTCCCGGCAGTGTCAAGATTGTTGCTTCGGATGAAACCGACGATGCCGGAGCCGCAGAGCTGGTTGAAACAGTGACCGTGAAATAGCGGGAGAATATCACGTGATAACCATCAAAAATAAAAAGAACGGGAATGGCCTGAAGAGCGCCGTCGAAGAGATTTCCGGCGTGGATATCAGCGTCTGTTTCCAGTGCAAGAAATGCTCCAGCGGTTGTCCGGTGGCGAAACTCACCAAATCGCGGCCCTCGGAAATCATGCGGCAACTGCACCTGGGCGCCGGCAATGAATTGCTGGAAAACGATCTCGTCTGGATGTGCGCCTCGTGCGAGACCTGTTCCGCCCGCTGCCCGATGGGCATTGACGTGGCGGCGGTCATCGACGCTTTGCGCAAACTGGCCCTGGCCCGGGGAGCCTCCAAACAAAAAGGCAATGTGCCGCTGTTCAACCGCGCCTTTTTGAAAACGGTCGAGACCTTCGGCCGCTCCTACGAAATCGGCATGATTACCGCCTACAAAATCGGCACGCGCAAGTTCATGAACGACACGGAAAAATTTCCGGCCATGTTGAAGAAGGGGAAAATCGCCCTGCTGCCGCCCCGCGGCGGCGACCGGAAGACCGTGAAACGCATTTTCAAGTCCGTTAAACAAAACAAAGGGGCCACAGCATGAAATACGCGTATTACCCCGGCTGCTCGGCTGAATCCACGGCCCGCGACATGCACCAGTCCACCCTGGCGGTTGCCAGGGCGCTGGGAATTGACCTGGTTGAACCCAAGGGCTGGACCTGCTGCGGCGCCACCGCCGGCCACCAGACCGACCGCCTGCTGTCCGTGTCCCTGCCCGCCGCCAATCTCTCCAAGGTCCAGGACCTGAAGCTGGACATGATGGTTAATTGCGCCGCTTGCTACAACCGGATGAAAGTGGCCAACCACGAAATCGCATCTCATCCCACCGTCCGCAAGGGCGTCAGCGAAGCGCTGGACCGCGATTACGACGGCTCGGTCAAGGTCCGGCACCTGCTCGAAGTGCTGCTCGAAGACGTCGGCTTGCCGGCCATCAAGCGGGCCGTGAAACGTCCGTTGAACGGACTCAAGGTGGCCTGTTACTACGGCTGTCTGCTGGTCCGGCCGCCCAAGGTTGTGAAATTTGATGACGCGGAAAATCCCACGTCGCTCGACCGGCTGGTCACCGCGATGGGCGGCACGAGCCTGGAATGGCCGTCCAAGGTCGAATGCTGCGGCGGCGGCCTGTCGCTGTCGCGCACGGACGTCGTGGTCGAACTCACGGGGTCAATCATCGACATGGCGGCCAGCGTGGGCGCCGATTGCATTGCCGTCAGTTGCCCCATGTGCCAGGTCAATCTCGATTTGCGGCAGCAGGACATCAACAAACAGACCGGAAAGAATTATCAAATCCCGATTGTCTATATCACCCAGCTGCTCGGGCTCTGCCTGGGCATCGGCTCCGGCGATCTCGGGTTTGAAAAATTGATGGTCCCGGCCACGAACGTTTTGGAGAAGGTGAAATGAACGCGCATAACAAGCCTTTGGTGGGGACGGCGCGCCGCGCCGTCCGCTGTTGTGCGGGCGGGGACATCGCAGTGCGATGTCCCTACCTCAGCAATTTCGAAATTGAGCCATGAGAAAATCCGACGGCAAAAAAATTGGCGCGGTGCTGGTGCAAGGCGGCGGCATTGCCGGCGTCCAGGCCTCCCTCGACCTCGCCAACAGCGGTTTCAAGGTCTATCTCGTCGAACGCGACGGCGCCATCGGCGGCATGATGGCGCATCTGGACAAGACGTTTCCGACCGGCGACTGCGCCACCTGCATCGTCTCGCCCAAACTCGTCGAATGCGCGCGGAACCTGAACATCGAAATCCTGACGCTTTCGGAAGTTACCAATCTCGAGGGCGAGCCGGGTCATTTCACCGCCACGGTCAAACGGCATCCGCGCTATGTCATCGAGGACAAATGCACCGGCTGCAGCGAATGCACCCAGGTCTGTCCCGTGGACATTCCGGACGAATTCAACCGCTGCCTCGGCACCCGCAAGGGCATCGCCAAACTTTACGCCCAGGCCACCCCGAACATTTTCGGCATCCTCAAGAACGGCCATTCGCCCTGCAAAATGACGTGCCCGGCCCGCGTCAACGTCCAGGGCTACGTCCAGCTCATCAAGCAAAAGGAATATCTCAAGGCGGTCGAACTCATCCGCCAGCGCAATCCCCTCTCGGCCATCTGCGGCCGCGTCTGCACCCATCCCTGCGAGTCCGAATGCACCCGGGGCAAGGCCGACGACGCCATCGCCATCCGCCTGTTGAAACGATTCGCGTCGGACAAGGAAATGGAAATGCTGGTGGCGGGCAAACTCACTTTGCCGGAGGAAAAAACTCCCGCGCCGGACGCCAAAAAGGTGGCCGTCATCGGCGGCGGCCCCGCTGGTCTCACCGCGGCCAACGACCTGGCCGAGGCTGGATTTGCCGTCACGGTTTACGAAGCGATGAGCGCCGCGGGTGGCATGCTGCGCTACGGCATTCCCGGCTATCGCCTGCCCAAGAAGGTGCTCGACCACGAAATCGACATCATCCGCCGCAAGGGCGTCACGTTCGTTTATAACTGCCGCATCGGCCGCGATGTCACCATCGAGACACTCCAGTCGGTTTATGCCGCGGTGTTCATTTCCGCCGGCGCCCAGAAGAGCCGCAAGCTCCGCATCGAAGGCGAGGATAGAGCTGGCGTGCTGCATGGCATCGAATTTCTCCGCGAAGCCGGCTCAGCCAGCAAACCCGTCGTGAAAGACCGCGTGCTGGTCATCGGCGGCGGCAACGTGGCGGTGGACGTGGCCCGCACCGCCGTGCGCCTCGGCGCCAAACACGTCGAGATGATTTCCCTCGAACAGCGGAAGGAAATGCCCGCTTACAAGGAGGAAATCCAGGCGACCCTCGACGAACACATCAAAATTCACAACGGCTGGGGCCCCAAACGCATCCTCGGCAACGGCTCCGTCACCGGCATCGAGCTGAAACGTTGCACCCGGGTTTTTGACGAAAATAAACGGTTCAGTCCGGCCTTCGACGAAAACGATCTGACCACCATCGAGGCCGACCAGATCATCGTGGCCATCGGCCAGGCGGTGGATGAGGAACTGGTCAGCCACATCAAGGTCCAAAACGAACGGGGCTGTTTCAAGACGGACAAGATCACCGGCCAGACTTCCGTGCCCGGCATTTTTGCGGGGGGCGACAACGCCTCGGGTCCCGCGTCCGTCATTGACGCCGTCGCCGCCGGCAAACGCGTCGCCGAATCCATCGAACGCTATTTGAAGGGCAAGGATTTGTTGGGCGGCCGGTTCGAGGATTCGCTCCGCCCGCTTCCGCAAGCGTTCCTGCCCACGCTCGACAAGCTGGAGAAAAAGTCCCGGCCCCACGCCGAGGAACTGCCGCCGGCCAGCCGCCTGAACAATTTTGACGAGGTCGAAAAAGGACTCACCGAGGAGCAGGCGCTCGCCGAAGCCGCGCGCTGCCTGAATTGCGCGCTGTGCTCGGAATGCAATCGCTGCGTCGAAACCTGCAAGCAGCACGCCATCGACCACGCCATGCGCGAGCAGACGGTCAAGCTCGAGGTCGGCTCGGTCATCCTGACGCCCGGTTTCAAGGAATTCGAAGCCGCGCGCAAGGGCGAATTCGGTTATGGCCGCTATGACAACGTCGTCACCAGCGTCCAGTTTGAACGGATGCTTTCCGCCGCCGGCCCGTTCGAAGGCCACGTCATCCGCCTGTCCGACGGCCGCGAGGCGAAACGCATCGGCTGGATTCAATGCGTCGGCTCGCGCGACTCGTCGTGCGGCAACGATTATTGTTCCTCCATCTGCTGCATGATGGCCACCAAACAGGCGCTCGTCGCCGGTGACCACGTCCACGACCTGGACGCGACGATTTTCTACATGGACATCCGCGCCCACGGCAAGGATTTCGACCAGTATTACGAGCGCGCCCGGGCGCAGAAACACATCCATTATCTCAAGAGCATTCCGTCCCGGATTGTCCAGGTGCCCGGCAGCAAGGACCTGCGGGTGTCGTTCATTGACGAAAACAGCCGGGTGCAGCAGCAAGATTTCGACCTCATCGTCCTGTCCGTTGGCATGGAACCGCCGCACGGTCTGGCGGATCTGGCCTCGCGTCTGGGCATCAAACTCAACGAGTTCGGCTTCTTCGACACCGACCGGCTCCTGCCGCTGTCCACCTCCCGGCCCGGCGTGTTCGTCGGCGGCGCGGCACAGGAACCCAAGGACATTCCCGAGACCGTCACCCAGGCCAGCGCCGCGGCGTCCATGGCCATGGAACTGCTGGGATCGGCCCGCAACACGCTCATCACCAAGAAGAGTTATCCCGTCGAACATGACGTCGCCGATGAAGCCCCGCGGCTCGGCGTCTTTGTCTGTCATTGCGGCATGAACATCGCGTCGGTCGTGGACGTCGAGTCGGTGGTCAAACGCATCGAGCACGAGCCGGACGTGGTGCTGGCAAACCACACCATGTTCACCTGCGCCGACACCAGCCTGTCCAACATCAAGGACATGATCCATCAACACCGGCTCAACCGCATTGTCGTCGCTTCCTGCACGCCGCGCACGCACGAGCCGCTGTTCCGCGAAACCTTGCGCGAAGCCGGCCTGAACCAGCACCTGTTCGAGATGGCCAACATCCGCGACCAATGCTCCTGGGTGCATTCCGGCGCGCCGCAATCCGCCACCGACAAGGCGGTTGACCTCGTCAAAATGGCCATCGCCCGCGCCCGCACGCTCTCGCCGCTGGAAGGCGGAACGTTGCAGGTGGACCAGACCGGCATCGTCATCGGCGGCGGCTTGACCGGCATGACCGCCGCGCTCGCGCTGGCCGACCAGGGCTTCAACGTCCATCTGATTGAGCAATCCAGCCGGCTGGGCGGGACGCTCCACGATATTCATCGCACCTTCGAGCACGACGACATCGCCGTCTTCACCCGCGGCCTCATTGACAAGGTCCAGAAACATCCGCACATCAAGTCCTACCTCGAAGCCGAAATCTCCGGCATCACCGGTCATATCGGCAAGTTCCACGTGGCGCTCGCCAAGGGCGGCGCGAACTTTGAAGTCACCGGCGGCGCCATCATCGTGGCCACCGGCGCGCAGGCGGCCAAGACCACCGACTTTTTGTACGGCAAATCCGACCGCGTACTGACCCAGGTGGAGCTGGAAAAACAGTTGACCAACAAGACCTGGCCGGCGAAGGGACAAAACGTCGTCATGATCCAGTGCGTCGGCTCGCGCAACGAAAAGCATCCCTATTGCAGCCGCATCTGCTGCTCGATGGCCGTCAAAAACGCACTGGACATCAAGAAATTGGACCCCGACGCCAATGTCTATGTGCTTTACCGCGACGTCCGGACCTACGGCTTCCGGGAAGTTTACTATCAGCAGGCGCGCGAAGCCGGGGTGGTCTTCATCCGTTACACGCCGGATGCGCCGCCGCAGGTGACCGACAACAACGGCCTGGTCGTCACGCTCAAAAGCCCCGATCTTCCCGATGTGCTCGAGATTGAGGCCGACAACGTCGTGCTCAGCACCGGCGTGGAAGTGGATTTGGCGAACAACAAGCGCATCTCGGACATGCTCAAGGTGCCGCTTAACGCCGACGGTTTCTACGTGGAAGCCCACATGAAACTGCGACCGGTGGATTTCACCACCGAAGGTATCTTCCTGTGCGGCCTGGCGCATTCGCCGAAGTTCATTGATGAAAACATTTCACAGGCGCGCGCCGCCGCCGCCCGCGCGGCCACGGTGTTGTCCAAGACGCAGCTCGATGTCAGCGCCCAGGTTTCTTACGTGGACCAGCAGTCGTGCATCTCGTGCATGACGTGCGTCACGGTTTGTCCGTATTCCGCGCCGTACTGCAACAAGGACGGCAAGGGCCAGATCGAAGCCGCCAAGTGCATGGGCTGCGGCATCTGCGCCGCCGAATGTCCGGCCCGCGCCATCCAGTTGCATCATTTCGAGACCGACCAGTTCGAAGTGATGATCAAACAACTGTTCGCCAACGGAAACGGTGGCAATGGCAAGCCCCGGACCGGCGTCAAAATAATGGCCCCAGCTTAACCGAAATTATTTAATTAAACCACGAATGAACACGAATGAACACGAACTAAGCCAAGGCAACGGTTCTCTTCAGAGAATTCGAAAGACCTTCTTTATGAGTGAACTTGTTTGCATTGCTGAATTCCTTTTTCCCATTCGTGTCTGTTCGTGTCCATTCGTGGTAAAAAATTTTCCCCAATGAAAACTGAAGCCTTTGAACCCAAGATACTGGCCTTTTGCTGCCACTATTGCGCCTATTCGTCGGCGGACCTGGCGGGGGTCATGCGCATCCAGTATCCGCCCAATGTGCGCATCATCCGCACCCCCTGCACCGGCCGGCTGGAGACCGAATACTTCATGAAAGCCCTGGAGCAAGGCGCAGACGGCGTGCTCGTGGCCGGCTGCCTCGAAGGCGGCTGCCATTTCGTGGAAGGCAACCTCTGCGCCAAACGCCGGGTCAATTACACCCGCGACATGCTGGAGGAAATCGGCATCGAAAGGGAACGCCTGCGCATGGTCAACATTTCCGCCGCCATGGGCCGGCCCCTGGCGGACACCATCACCGACATGGTGGAAACGATACGCAAACTGGGACCGAGCCCGATGAGGAATTCCGGAGTCCAAAGTCCAATGTCCAAGGTCCAAAGTCCGAAGGCCGAACTCCGAACTCCGAACTTCCAACTTCCAACTTCCAACTCCCAACTCCCAGCTACTAACCGCTAACTGCTAACTCCCAATTTTATGATCGTCGCACAACGTAAAAACATACCCGAACTGCTGGACATCGTCGAAAAACACCGGAAGGTTCTCCTGCTCGGCTGCGGCACCTGCGTGACCGTCTGTCTGGCCGGCGGCCAGCGCGAAGTCGGCATCATCGCCTCCGCCCTGCGCATGGCGGCCAAATTGAAAAACCGCCCGCTGGAAGTCGAGGAACTCACCATCGAACGCCAGTGCGACAACGTCTTTCTGGAACAAGCCGCCGAAGCCATCAAGCGAAACGACGCCGTGCTGTCCGTCGGTTGCGGCGCCGGCGTGCAGGCCATCGCCGAGCGCTACAGCAACAAACCGGTTTATGCCGGACTCAACACCGCGTTCATCGGCATTCTGGAGGAACGGGGAGTCTGGACGGAAAAATGTGCTGCGTGCGGCGAATGCGTGCTGCATCTCTACGGCGGCATCTGTCCCATCACGCGGTGCGCCAAAAAAATGATGAATGGCCCCTGCAGCGGTTCCCGGGAGGACCGGTGCGAAGTCAGTCCCGACCGTCCGTGCGCCTGGCAACTGATTTACGCCCGCCTGAAAGAAATCGGCCAGTTAGACCGCCTGAAAGAGCTCAAAAAGCCCAAAAACTGGCGATCAAGCTTGTCCGGTGGTACTCGCAAAATCATCCGCGAAGATCACCGGGTCTGATCCGGCTAAAATCGTTCTTGGTTGCAGCGGCGAAGTGTAAAGGTTTCGCACCAGCCGACGACGAGCATTCTCCGATCTCACTCAATTCGTGGAAGGACAATTTCAAACACCGTTTTGTGGATATCGGATGTGGCGGAGATAGTCCCTCCGTGCAAACCTATCATGTCAGCCGCGATCGCGAGTCCCATTCCTTGGCTGCTTGGGCGAGTTGTAAATCCGAATTGAAAAATCTGACCAATTACCTCGGGAGGGATTGCGGGGCCCCTATTTATAAAGCGAATCCTCACGGTATCGGGCTTCTCATTATCAATAATATCTATGAGTACGGAGCCTTTCTCTTTCACAGCTAGAGCATTTTAAATAAAACTGTAGCCAATTGTTTCCAGGTGTGTTAGGATTCGTTCATGCGAACCATTTCCTTGGACTTGCGTGAACGAATCCTCTGTTCCTACGACCAGAAGGAAGGAA
>JBEKSU010000076.1:0-14149 GCA_049516755.1 Verrucomicrobiota bacterium
TCCCGTTCTTCCGGCTGCTCCTTAAACCTTGATTCAAAAAACCTCACAAACCACTTGCGAGGTTAATTCGGTGGCGTTATATTCAAACTTAGAAATTTTACTTATGAAGTCTGGTCCTGCTTTGGGAAAAATAGTTTTGTTTATGGCCGTCGGCCTGATCGGCGCCGGGTCGGTCGCCGCCGCGGCGGACATCACCGGCGTCATCACGCTCACCGGCACGCCGCCGGCGGAAAAGGAAATCACGCCGCTCATGGAAAATCCGGATTGCGCCGGGATGCACGCCACCACGCCCACGACGCATTTTTACGCGGTCGGCCCGGACCACGAGCTGGCCGATGTGGTCGTTTATTTGAAGGGCGTCACCGGCAAATCCACCGGCGCGAGCCAGCCGCCCGCCGTGCTGGACCAGAAGGGCTGCCTTTACACGCCGCAGATCCTGGCCATCCAGACCGGCCAGAAGCTCATCGTCAAAAATTCCGATGCCTGCGTCCACAATGTCCACGCGACGCCGACCGTTCCGGGCAATCCCGAATCCAACCAAGCGCAGATGCCCGGCGGCGCGGACTTGAATTTTGTTTATTCCCAGCCGGAAATGTTCCTGCGTTTCAAGTGCGACGTGCATCCGTGGATGTTCGCGTGGTTGAGCGTGTTTGACAGTCCTTGGTTTTGCGTCAGCGGTACGGACGGCAAATTCGTCATCAAAAACGTGCCGCCCGGCAAATACACCGTGGAAGCCGCGCACCGCAAGCTTGGCACCCGGACGCAGGAGGTGGAAGTCAAGGATGCCGATGTAACTGCGAATTTTACCTTCGACGTCAAATGAACCTTTTTCAGAACCCCGCAGCGGCGTCTCGGCAGAGCACCGCATTCTTTGCCCAAGAGAGTCCAATGGCGGCGCTCTGCCGAGACGCCGCTGCGCAGGAAAGGCACCGAAAGAAACGCAAATAATTTTGCAATCCGGGCGCGGTTCCGGCACAACGTGTCGCAGGAGATCAAACATCTATGAAGGCAAACGCTGTATCCAAATCGAATCCCTGGCTCTTCGGGTTTGCCGTGCTGACGGCGCTGGCGACGCTGGCGTTGATTGGCATCGGCGGCCTGGTGACCAGCCACGAAGCCGGCATGTCCGTGCCCGACTGGCCGACAACCTACGGTTACAACATGTTTCTGTTCCCCATCAACAAATGGCTGGGCGGGATTTTTTACGAGCATTCCCACCGGCTGCTCGCTTCGCTCGTCGGCCTGATGACGACGGTTCTCGCCGTCTGGCTCTGGCTCAAAGATTCGCGCCCGTGGCTGCACTGGCTCGGCGTGGCCGCGTTTCTCCTCGTCGTGGCGCAGGGCGTGCTCGGCGGATTGCGCGTGACGCTGCACATGGATTCGCTGGGCATTTATCACGCGACCATCGCGCAACTGTTCTTCGTGCTGACCTGCGCGATTGCGCTGTTTACCAGCCGGTTTTGGCTGAATTTACAAACAGGTGGGGCGGGCTCTCCGCCGCCCGCCGGCGGCGCAATGGGGACATCGCGCCCTACCGGCAATAGTTTGCGGACCCTCGTGCTGGCGACCACGATTTTAATTTTCATCCAGCTGATCATCGCCGCGGCCATGCGGCACCAGCACGCCGGACTGGCGATTTCCGACTTCCCGCTCGCCCACGGCCGGCTCTGGCCGGACACGGGCTCCGACGCCATCGCGCGCTACAACGCGCAGCGGGTTTCCGTCAACGCCGAGAATCCCATCACCGCGTTCCAGATCGAATTGCAGATGGCGCATCGCATCGTCGCACTGGCCGTTTTGATTTTAACGGCTGGATGCGCACAACAGGCGTGGCGGCGGCTCGGCGGAAAAGGTGCGCAGACGAAACTCGCGCTGGCCTGGTTCGCCTTGATTCTTTTTCAAGTCGGGCTGGGCGCGGCGACGATCTGGACGAACAAGGCCGCCGATGTGGCGACGGCGCACGTGCTGGTCGGAGCGCTGGCGCTGGCGGTGGGCTCGCTGTGGTGCGCGATTGCCTTTCGGGACTCTGTAACTGCGGTCCATGACCGTCGGACGGAAGACCGGCACTCACCAGACGCGGTAACGATTGGCGCACAACCAGCCATGACCGGAAATAAATAAAATGAGAACCGCAGCGGAAATTTTAATCAGAACTCCAGCACGTTCAGCCGGAGCGGTCATTGCGGATTTGGTCAAGGCGCGGTTGACCACGCTCGTGCTGCTGACCACGTTTGTCGGATTTTACATGGGCGGGCGCGGTGCGATGGATTTCGCGCTGATGTTTCATGCTTTGGCCGGCACGGCACTGGTCGCAGCGGGCGCGGCGGCGTTGAATCAATTGCTCGAACGCGAATTCGACGCCAAAATGCGCCGCACCCAAAACCGTCCGCTACCATCCGGGCAACTGGAACCGTCGACAGTGATGATTTTCGGCGGCGTGTGCGCGACGGCGGGTTTGCTTTACCTCGCGCTGGCGGTGAACCTGCTCACAAGCGTCATCGGAGCAGTCACGCTGGTCAGTTATTTATTCATTTACACCCCGTTGAAACGCGTGACATGGCTCAACACGGCCGTCGGCGCGGTGCCGGGGGCGTTGCCACCATTGATGGGCTGGACCGCCGCGCGCGGCCAATTGAGCGGCGAAGGTTGGGCGCTGTTTGCGATCCTGGCTTTCTGGCAGATGCCGCATTTCTTTTCGATTGCGTGGATTTACCGCGATGACTATGCGAAGGCCGGTTTCAAAATGCTGCCGGTGGTTGACCCGGACGGGTGCCGCACGGGTGAACAGGCTGTAAGCCACGCGCTGGCGTTGTTGTTCGTGAGCCTGTGCCCGTTTGTGCTCAAAATGGCCGGAGAATTATATCTCGCCGGCGCGCTGGTTTTGGGCGCGGGTTATTTGTGGTTTGCCTTCCAGTTTTTGCGGCAACTCCGCTTCGCGCGGGCGGAATTGACCCTGGTGCGCGCCCGGCAATTGTTTCTGGCGTCCATCATTTATCTGCCGCTGCTGCTGGCGGTGATGGTTTGGGACAAGGTGAAGTGAAAAATGACTAATTCCTAAATCCGAATGACGAAAGAATTCCCAACAACTCAAATCCAAAACCGGCCCGGGCACATACGACATCATTCGGTATTTGGACTTCGTCATTCTTTGGTCATCAGAGCTTCGTTCCCGCGTTGCGGGATCATTTTCCAACCGTGAGCGCCTATTTGAACAAATTCCCTCCGCAGCGTGACGATGACCATGCTCACGAGCACAGTCATCATGACCCCGGCTTCTGGCGCACCTGGATTTTTTCGCCCGACCACAAGGTCATCGGCATCCAGTACGGCCTGACTTCGCTGTGTTTCATGCTCTTCGGTTTTTTTCTGATGCTGTTGATGCGCTGGCAGATTTCCAAGCCCGGCGTGCCGATCCCGGTCTTCGGCCCGCTGCTGGAAAAAGCGCTTGGTTCGGCGGCGCCTCACGGCGCGCTGTCACCGGACCTCTACAATTCCTTCGGGGCGATGCACGGGACGATCATGGTGTTTCTGGCGGTCGTGCCACTGGCCTTCGTTGCGTTTTCGAATTTCGTGATCCCGTTGCAAATCGGCGCGCCGGACATGGCCTTCCCGCGCCTCAACATGGCCAGTTACCAGGCGTTTGTCATCGGCGGTGTCATCATGCTCACCAGCTTCTTCATTCCAGGCGGCGCGGCCCAGGCGGGCTGGACCTCCTATTCGCCGCTGGCCACGATGATTCCCACCGACGGGCAGATCTTCTGGCTGGTGGGCATGGTTTTCATCATCACGTCGGGCCTGTTGAGCGCGGTGAATTTCATCGCCACCATCATTCAATTGCGCGCTCCGGGCATGACCTGGATGCGGTTGCCGTTTTTTTGCTGGGCGCAGTTTGTGACAAGCTTTCTGATTTTGCTGGCCTTTCCGCCGCTGGAAGCCGCCGCCGTCATGCAATTGATGGACAAGGTGGCGCACACAAGTTTCTTTCTGCCGACGGGGCTGGCGGTGGGCGGGCAGCTGGCCAACGTCAGCGGCGGCGGCAGCCCGCTGCTCTGGCAGCATCTGTTCTGGTTCCTTGGCCATCCGGAAGTTTATGTGTTGATCCTGCCGGCCATGGGCATCGCTTGCGAAATCATCGCCAATAACACGCGCAAGCCGATCTGGGGTTACAAATCCCTGGTGTATTCGGCGCTCGCCATCGGTTTTCTGTCGTTCCTGGTGTGGGCGCACCACATGTATCTGACCGGCATGGGCACGAAGGTGGCGGTGTTCTTCCAGACCACCACGATGATCATCTCGATTCCGTCGGTGATCATTCTGACCTGCTTTCTCATATCCTTGTGGGGCAGCTCGATCCGGTTCAATACGCCGATGCTCTTCGCGCTGGCATTCCTGCCGATGTTCGGCCTCGGCGGTCTGACCGGCCTGCCGCTGGGCTTCAACATCAGTGATGTTCACCTGCACGACACGTATTATATCATCGCCCACTTCCATTATGTCGTCGCGCCGGGAACGATTTTTGCGTTGTTCGCGGGCATTTATTACTGGTTCCCGAAAATGACGGGACGGATGATGAATGAATTCTGGGGCCGTGTGCATTTCTGGGGCTCGCTGATTTTCATGAACGTCATTTTCATGCCGATGTTCGCGCAGGGCATGGCGGGCATGTTGCGGCGCATGGCGGACGGCGGCGCGAATTACTCGGCGGCGGTAAACAGCAAAGCCGGCGCGGACGTCATCGGCGGTTTGAGCAACAACATCATGGAGCTGCACACGTGGATTCTTTGGGGCGCGTGCGTTTTGGGGCTGGTGCAAATCCCGTTCATCATCAATTTTTTCTGGAGCATCCAGCACGGAAAAAAGGTGGACAGCGGCAATCCATGGAACGCCACCACGCTGGACTGGCAGACGGCCACGCCGCCACCGCACACCAATTTTCCCGTGGCACCCCGCGTTTATCGCGGCCCGTATGAATACAGCGTCCCCGGCCACGACACGGATTTCACGCCGCAGAACGAACCGCCCAAATAAGTCACCATGGACTTTCCCTACATCGTCGAACCCCGCCGCGACACCGGCTTGTACAATGCCAAGCTCGGCATCTGGCTGTTTCTTGCGTCCGAGGTGATGCTTTTCGGCGCGCTGTTTTCCGCCTACGTGTTGCTGCGGGTCGGCGCGGAACCCGGCATGTGGCCGCATGGCTGGCTCAACGTTTACATCGGCACAGCCAACACCATCGTGCTCATCACCTCCAGCATCACCACGGTCATGGCCTGGGTGTCGTGCAAGCTGCGGCAATACGGGCGGTTCAAATTCTTCCACGCCCTCACCATCCTGCTGGCCATGACGTTCGTGTGCATCAAGTCGTACGAATACCACGACAAGTTCATGCACTATGAAATCACCCTGGCCAACGGCAAATTCGCCGACGGCCACTTGATCGAGCGCTCAAAGGACTTTGACCTCGCCAGGCAGACGGGCAGTGTGACCATTCACGGCCATGAGGTAGACCAGGAGGTGGAGTTGATGGACATGCAGCGGCCCGAAGCCCGGCACATTCAGCTTGAGGAAATCACCATCCCCGCCACGGAAATCAAAAAGATGGAACGCTACGGCCCGTGGCATCACACCTATCTGGCCATCTACTTCACGCTGACGGGGTTGCACGCCTTTCACGTGATTTGCGGCGCGGTGGTGATCGGCTTTCTCTGGGGACCGGGCTCCAAAATGTGGCACACCGACCCGGAACGCTTCACCAACCGCATCGAGGTTTCCGGCCTGTTCTGGCATTTTGTGGATTTGGTCTGGATTTTTCTGTTTCCTGTCTTATATTTGCTTTGATAATGAATAACAGTATGACAATGAATGGCGGCCATTCTCCTGAGGAAGTGCATTCCGTGCGCGGCTACATCTTTGTCTTCATTGCCCTGCTGGCGGGGACGATTCTGACGGTGTGGGCGTCGTTCATCCAGTTTGGCAGCCGGGAAATCAACATCGCGGTGGCGCTGACGATTGCCTGCGTGAAGGCCTTCCTGGTGGCGGGTTACTTCATGCATCTCATTTCCGAGCGGAAAATGATTTACCTGGTCCTGGGCTTCACCGCTTTGTTCTTCGCGGGCTTGATGGGTCTGACCATCTGGTCCACGTCGCCGGAAGGCATGGTCCATATTCAACATGTCCCTTAAAGCGTTCCATATTGTTTTCATCACCCTCTCCAGCGCGCTGGCACTGGGTTGCGGCGTTTGGCTGCTGGTCAGCGGCCTTTCCGCCGGCGGGATGAAAAAGGACGTGTTCTTCGGCATCAGTTCACTGATGGGAGCAGCCGCGCTGATTTTTTATGGCCGGTATTTTTTGAAAAAACTCAAAAACGTGGGCTATCTATGAAACTGTTTCGCAAACTTTTTAAAACAATTTTCGCGGCCGTGGCGGGCGCAATGGCCATCGCGCCATCGCCGTTGCTGGCCTGCGCGGCTTGCACGGGCAAAACCGACTCGCCGCTGGCGGTGGGCATGAACTGGGGCATCGTCACCCTGCTCGGCTTCGTTCTCACCGTGCTGAGCTGTTTCGTCATTTTCTTCGTTCACGTCGCGCGCCGGACCCCGCCGGACGATAGTGAGGCAAATCCCCCCGGACCATCCTAATGATTCATATGAAGCAATGGTTTGGTGAAAAAATCCTGGGTTTGCCGCCGCTGGCCTCGACCAACGGCCAGGGCGTTGATGACCTCATCATTTACGTTCATTGGCTGATGATTACTCTGTTTCTCGGCTGGATCATTTATTTCTTTTACGTGCTTCACCGTTTTCGCAGTTCGCGCCACCCCAAGGCCGATTACGTGGGCGTCAAAAGTCATGCCTCGAATTATCTCGAACTTGGCGTTGCCGGCATCGAGGCCGTGCTGCTGATTTTTGTGGCCGTGCCGCTTTGGGCGCGTCAAGTGGCTTATTTCCCGTCACCGGCCGAATCCACCGTCATCCAGGTCGTCGCGCAGCAATTTGCGTGGAACGTCCGCTACGCCGGTCCCGACGGCGTGTTCGGCAGACAGAACATGAAGCTCGTCACGCCGGACAATGTCTTCGGCGTTGATCCGGCCGACCCGGATGGCAAGGACGACATTCAACTGCTCAACGAGATTCATGTGCCCGTCAACAAGCCGGTCATTATTTACCTCGGCTCCAAGGACGTGGTTCATTCGCTGAAAATCATCGCCATGCGTGTATGTCAGGACGCGATTCCCGGCCTGCGCGTTCCGGTCTGGTTCACGCCCACAACCATCGGCAAATACCAGATCAACTGCGCGCAACTGTGCGGCAACGGCCACGCCAGCATGTCCGGCGGCTACCTGACCGTCGAAAGCCAGGCCGACTTCGACAAATGGCTGAAGTCCAAGAGCGGCGCAACCACGAGCTTTGAATAAGTTTGACTCGGCGACGCAGGTGTTTTAGTCAAACACTTTGTGGTTGATACTCCTCAACAATTGCCGCGAACACTCTGGATTGGCATCCTCCTGCTCCTCGTCATGCTTTGCATGGCCTATGCGCTTTCGCTGATGGAATTGAATCACGCCCATCGCCGCGCGTTGCCCGTGCTCAACCCAGTCGCCGGCTTCACGCTCCTGAACCAGGATGGCCGGACCACGACGCTTGCCGACCTGACCAACCATGTTTGGGTCGCCGACATCATTTTCACGCGCTGCGCCGGATCGTGCCCCATCATGACGGCGCAAATGAAGTCGCTCCAGGACGCCCTGCCGCCAACGAGCCAGGCCCGGCTGGTGACGCTGACGACCGACCCGGATTTTGACACGTCGCCGGTGATGAAAAAATACGGCGAACGGTTTGGCGCGGACTTCAACCGCTGGATGTTTCTGACCGGTTCCAAGGCCGAAATCGCCGGGCTGGCGGGTGACAGCCTGAAATTGAGCGCCGTCCCGGTGAAACCGGAGGACCGCAAAAACGACGCCGACCTGTTCATTCACAGCACGATTTTTGTCATCGTGGACAGGCATGCGCGGCTGCGCGGCATTTTTCAGACCGAAGGCGACGGCATAGACTGGACGAACGTTCAACCGCGCCTCATCGCCACCGTGCGCCAACTCGAACGCGAGCGATGACCATTCACGACCTGCCCGCGGTCAACGCTTCGCTCAACGGTTTGAGTGCGATTTTTCTGACCGCCGGCTGGATTTTCATCCGGCACAAGAATCAGACCGCGCACCGCAACTGCATGTTGGCGGCATTCGTCACCTCGATTGTCTTTCTGGGTTGCTACCTCACCTATCACCTCAGCGTCCAGACCGTCACTCATTTCCGGAATCCGGCGTGGTTCCGCCCGGTTTACCTGATGATTCTGCTCACGCACACCGTGCTGGCCATTGTCATTGTGCCGTTGATTCTGGTGACGCTGTACCGCGCCTGGCGGCAACGCTTTGACACGCACAAAAAAATCGCCCGCTGGACGTGGCCGTTGTGGATGTATGTCTCCGTGACCGGCGTGGTGGTTTACCTGCTGCTCTACCGGATTTTTCCGCAGCGCTAAGTTGGAGTTCAAGCTTCAGCTTGTTCTTTCGACTCCCTGCTTCCAAGCAAGCTGAAGCTTGAACTCCAACACCTCCCGCAAAAGCTTGTCGTGGCGAACGAAATCAGCGAAAACAAATCCATGTCGTCGGCCATCAATGTCACAATTCACGCCAGCCAGTTTCCGGAAAACGTCCGGCGCGATTTGCTCGACTCGCTCCGTACGCGGCGCGTGAACCACAAGTTCCACTACGACAGCGTCCGGCAGACCCAAAAATGGCTCGCCCTGCACCAGGCGTACTCGCCCACGCGCAACGATGCGGATTGCCGGGCCATTTACGAGAAGGGTTTCCAGGCGGCGGTGGCGCAAATCAAGGCGAAGCGCGTTCACGTCATCGGCCTCGGTTGCGGCGGCGGACAAAAAGACACCCGCCTGCTGAAATTGCTGAAAGCCCGCGGCCGGGAGGTGTTTTATATCCCGTGCGATGTCAGCACGGCCATGGTGTTGACCGCCCGCCGGACGGCGCTCGCCGCCGTGCCGGAGGAAAACTGTTTCCCGTTCGTCTGCGATCTGGCCACCGCGAACGACCTGCCGGAAATCCTTGTCACCCGTCACCCGTCACTCGCCCGCCGCGCCGAAGCTTCTGAGCGAAGGCTGGTCACCTTTTTCGGCATGATCCCCAATTTCGAGCCGCAAAGCATCCTGCCCAAACTCGCGGCGCTGGTCCGGCCAAAGGACTTTTTGCTGTTCAGCGCCAACCTGGCGCCTGGGAACAATTACGCCGCCGGCATGAAAAAAATCCTGCCGCAATACGACAACCCGCTCACCCGCGACTGGCTGATGGCCTTTCTGTTTGATCTCGGGGTCGGGCGCAACGACGGCAAACTGCGTTTCAAAATTGAGGATAATCGGGCGAACGGTTTGAAACGCTTTGTCGCCCGTTTCCATTTCAAACGCGCCTGCAGCCTTGAAATCGAACCGGAAAAATTCAGGTTTCGGCCGGGCGACGCCATTCAACTTTTCTTTTCCTATCGCTACACGCCCGGGCGCGTGCGGGCGATCCTCAACCGGCACGGGTTGGAAGTCTGCGATCAATGGACAACCCAATCGGAGGAGGAAGGGGTGTTTCTTTGCCGCAAATCGGGGCGACCCATCCGGCCGGTCCGCCACGGATCAACCCGTGCAGTTGAATAGTTGCGCATAAACGTCTGATTGGTATCGTTTCCCCGTGACGACCATTGTGATTGCCACCCGCAACGCCCACAAGGTGGGCGAAATCCACGCCATCCTTGGCGGGGTGTCCCAAATCCTCACGCTCAACGATTTTCCCAAGCCGCCCAAGGTCGTGGAGGACGCCGACACCTTCGCCGGCAACGCGACGAAGAAGGCGGTTGAACTGGCGCGCTGGCTGGCCGTCAACTTTCCGCCCACCCTGCGTTCGTCGCCGCTTTTCGTGCTGGCCGACGATTCCGGGCTGGAGGTGGACGCGCTGAACGGCGCGCCGGGGGTGCATTCGGCACGCTTCGCCGCGCAGGAATCCGCCCGGGCCGGCAACACGCCCGATGCCGACAACAACAACAAGCTGTTGCAATTGCTCAAGGACGTTCCGTTCGAAAAGCGCCGGGCGCGGTTTCAATGCGTCATCGCGCTGGTGGCGGTTGATTTGCAGTCCGCCATTGGCACGCCCCAACTCTTTGAGGGCGCCTGTGAAGGCCGGATCGGGTTCGAGCCGCGGGGAAAAAACGGTTTTGGCTACGACCCGCTGTTTGTGCCGGTGGGATTCGAGCAGTCGTTCGCCGAACTGGAAGCGGACGTGAAAAACCGGTTGAGCCACCGCGCCCACGCCCTGGAGAAACTCAAGGAATTTTTCACCGGGAACAAGTTGCGGTAGGGCGGCGCGGCCGGCGTCCCGGCCAAAATCATTTCAGCAAACTGCCGATTTGCAGTTTCCGACGCAGCAAACCGTTGTCGGCGCACATGCGGAATTTCCCGCCCGGCGCGGGCCGCGCGTAAAATTCGCCGCCGGAACATTCCACCATCAACGCGCCCGCCGCGATGTCCCACAAATTGATGGTGCGCTCGATGTAGGCGTCCAGCCGGCCGCAGGCCACATAGGCCAGCTCAATCGCCGCGGAACCCATGATCCGGATTTTCAACGCGCGCCGGGAAAGGCGGGTCACGTGCGGCAGGCTTTTCTCCAGGTTCAGTTTGCTCTTGGAAAATCCCATGGCGATGATGGATTCGTCCACGTTCGCGCGTTGGCTGACCCGGACGATGCGTCCGTTGAGCCGCGTCGGCCCGCCGCTGGTCGCGGTCCAAAGCTCACCGGTGAACGGCTCGTAAATCACGCCCAGAATGGTTTGGTGCGAGGATGGAGCCGTCTTCGCTGCGCTTCGCCGCGCCAGGGGATCGAGGATGGAGGAAGGCTTTGGACTTTGGACCTTGGACTTTGGGCTTCGGACCTGCAGCGCAATCGAAACCGCGGCGTGCGGCATGCCGCGGGCGTAATTCACCGTGCCGTCAATCGGGTCCACCACCCAGCGGTATTCGCTGTTCGCATCCCCGGAGCAGCCCTCCTCGCCGAGCACTGAAATTTGCGGGAACGCGGCGCGCAGCGTTTTCTCGATGAGTTTCTGGCTGCGCACATCGAGTTCGAGCTTGATGTCGTGGGCAAGGGCGGAATTGACGCGCTTGGGCGCGTGCCAGTTGGCCAGCATGAGTTTGCCGGCGGCCTTCGCCGCTTTCACCGCGCCCGCCAAAGCTTTGTCCAACGATACGTCTTTCATGGGAAAATCATTCAGTCTTGCAGCGCGGCGAGCGCGGCTTTCACGTGGTCGCGTTTGCTGTGCCAGTCGGCCAGGCGTTGCTGGTGTTCCGCCAAAACCTGCGCTGGAGCATTTTGCGTGAACTTCGGGTTGGCCAGCTTCTGCTCGACCTTGGCAGCCTCGGCCTCGATCTTCTCCAACTCCTTTTTCAACCGCGCCGTTTCGGCTTCCTTGTCAATCAAGCCTTCCAGCGGCAGGAACAGGTCGCCCAGTTCGGTGCGGACGGTCATCGTGTTTTTACCGGGCTGATAATTCGCGCTCACCTCGACCGCCTCGGCGTTGAGCAGCAGCTTGAGCACTTCCACGTCGTGCGCCGCCAGTTCGCGCGCCGGTTTGACGATGAATTTGATTTTCTTGCTCGCAGCAATGTTCGCCGTGCGGCGCAGATAGCGGCCCTGGGTGACCAGTTCGTTCCGCGCCTCGATGTGTTTTTCGTCCTGCCCGGCCAGGCCGTAGTGCGATTTGAAATCGTCGTCGAGCGGTTTCGGCCATGGCGCGAACATGATGGTCTGGCCGCCCTGATTTTCCGGCATGTCCTCGGCGTAACCCATCCCGTGCCAGAGTTCCTCTGTGATGAACGGCAGGAACGGATGAAATAATCGCAGCGTGTGCGAGAGGACAAAATCAATCACGGCCACGGTGTTGGCGCGTTGCGCCGTTAAATCGCTAAATGAGTGATCGGTTAAATGGGCGGCGTTACGCGTGATTGGATCGTCCTGATTTAACTTATTTAACTCAGTCACTGATTTAACCAAGACCGCCTTGCTCGCCTCGACGTACCAATCGCAATATTCGCTCCAGAAAAAGCGGTAGAGTGTGGCCGTGGCGTCGCTGAATTTGTATTCGGCAAAGGCCCCGGTGATTTCCCGGATGGCCTGGTCGAGTTTCAGCAGGATCCATTTGTCATCGGAGCTTAACAAGACAGGATCAATTTCACCCTGCACTTCAAACGTGCTTCCGGCATCCTGCCGGAAGGTCTGACTTCCTTTTGAAGTTTGATCTGCCGGCGGGACGCCGGCAGCACCTTGACCCTGCATTTGCCGGAAACGGCAGGCGTTCCAGAGCTTGTTGCAGAAATTGCGGCCCAGCTCGACATTTTGTTCGTCGAATAAAATGTCCTGGCCGAGCGGCGCGCTACGCATGGTGCCGAACCGGAGCGCGTCGGCGCCGAACTTGGCGATGAGATCGAGCGGGTCGGGCGAATTGCCGAGGCTCTTGGACATCTTGCGGCCCTGCTTGTCGCGGATGATGCCGGTGAAATAGACGTTCCGGAACGGCATGGCATCAGGGAGGCCGAACTTCGGCTCGCCCATGAACTCGTAGCCCGCCATGATCATGCGCGCGACCCAGAAGAAAATGATGTCCGGCCCGGTGACAAGGTCGGTGGTCGGGTAAAACGCCTTGAGCGTGGGCGTCTGCTCCGGCCAACCCATCGTCGCAAACGGCCACAGCCAGGAACTGAACCAGGTATCGAGGACATCAGGGTCTTGTTCCCAATTCTCCGCGTCGGATGGTGAATTGACATCGCACCAAATGTCTTTTTGTCCGACTTTGGACTTTGGACTTTGGACTTTGGACTTCTTATACCACACCGGAATCCGGTGCCCCCACCAAAGCTGGCGGCTGATGCACCAGTCCTGGATGTTGCCCATCCAATGATCGTAAACCTTCGCCCAGCGCTGCGGGTGGAAGCGCATTTTTTCCTGTAGCGCGGGCGTCCCGCCTGCACCGGAATCAGCAGGCGAGACGCCTGCGCTACTTTCCTGCTCCACGCACGCGCGGGATTTTTCCACGCTCGGATATTTCAAAAACCATTGCTCGCTCAGGCGCGGCTCGATCGGCACATCGGCGCGTTCGCTGAAACCGACGTTGTTGGTGTACGGCTCCTCCTTTTCGAGCGCGTTCAGTTCCGTGAGCTTTTCCACGGCAACCTTTCGCGCCTTGAAACGGTCGAGCCCCTTCAAATCCACGCCCGCCAAGTCGTTCATGTGGCCGTTGGCGGTGATGACTTCGATTTGCGCGAGCTTGTGGCGCTGGCCGATTTCGAAGTCCGCCTTGTCATGCGCGGGCGTCACCTTGAGCACGCCGGTTCCGAACTCGAAATCCACGTGCTCGTCGCCGATGATCGGAATCAGCTTCTGTTCGCGGGGAAATTCGGCGGGCAGCGGACGGATGACGTGCTTGCCGATGAATTTCGAGTAGCGCGGGTCCTTCGGATTCACCGCCACGGCGGTGTCGCCGGGGATCGTTTCCGGCCGCGTCGTGGCGATGGTCAGAAAAGTTCCCGGTTGTTCGGCGATTTCGACCTTGAAGTAATAGAGCGAGCCTTTCTGTTCCTTCATCACCACTTCCTCATCGGACAGCGCAGTGAGCGAGGCGGGACACCAGTTCACCATGCGTTTGCCGCGATAGATGAGGCCCTTTTTGTAAAGCTCCACGAACACCTTCTGGACGCAGCGCGAATATTCCGGGTCCATGGTGAACCGTTCGCGCGTCCAATCGCACGAGGCGCCGAGCTTCTTGAGCTGCTGGATGATGATGCCGCCGTGCTTCTCCTTCCATTGCCAGACGCGTTCGAGAAATTTTTCGCGGCCGAGGTCGTCCCGATGCCGGATTTCGCCGGATTTCTTCAGCGTCTTTTCCACCACCGTCTGGGTGGCGATGCCGGCGTGGTCGGTGCCGGGCAGCCAGAGGACTTCCTTGCCGTCCATGCGCGCCTTGCGGGCGAGGATGTCCTGGATGGTGTTGTTGAGGACGTGGCCCATGGTGAGCACGCCGGTGACGTTCGGCGGCGGGATGACGATGGAATA
>JBEKSU010000077.1:0-14059 GCA_049516755.1 Verrucomicrobiota bacterium
CCACGTGCAAGTTCGCGCTTCCTTTTGGGGCATTTCGCGATTAGCGTTTTCCATGGAACGCCGGTGTGGCGAAATGGCAGACGCACAGGACTTAAAATCCTGGGACCGTAAAAAGTCGTGTCGGTTCGAGTCCGACCACCGGCACCAGCCCCGAAAGCGTTCGGGGCTGCCGCGCCGTAGCGAGACGAAGGCGGGCTATCAGAGACACACCACATAAAACGCTCGGGCTTCAGCCCGGCAAGCCAGCTTGACCTGAAGCGGAGCAAGAGCGGCGGCGATGGGGCATAATGTGAAACAAACATGAACCTGGTTGCGTACTGTCTTTTGGCGCTGAGTTCGCTATTCGTGATTGTCGATCCGATTGCGACGATTCCGGCGTTTATCGCCATGACGCCGCGCGATTCCGTGGCGTCGCGGCTGCGCATGGCCCGCCTGGCTTGTCTGGTCGCCGCGGGAGTTCTCATCCTGTTCGCCCTGTCCGGCCAGTGGATTTTCCGGCTGCTGGGCATCACCCTGCCGGCCTTCCAGATCGCGGGCAGCGTGTTGTTGTTGCGCATCGCCATGGACATGCTTTATGCCAAACGTTCCGCGGCACAGGAAACCCGCGAAGAAACCGAGGCGGGCGCAAACAAGGACGATATCGCCATTACGCCATTGGGCGTTCCGATGCTGGCCGGCCCCGGGGCCATTTCCACCTCGCTAATCCTGATGAACCAGGCCCAAGGCTGGAACCAGCGCGCGGCGCTTTTGATTTCCATTGTGGTGGTTTCGTTTGCCAGCTATTGGATTCTTCGACTCTCGGCTCTTGGGGCGCGGTGGCTCAATCCCCTGGCCATCAAGTTGATCACGCGGTTGATGGGGTTGTTGCTGGCGGCCATCGCCGTGCAGTTTGCCCTCAACGGATTGGAGCAAACGGCCTTGTTCCACAAGTGACCGCGGTTCGCATTACGAAGCAACCCGGCCAAGTGACGATTGAATGCCCGTGAACACCGAACACATCATGCATCGGGAGACAGCGCACCGGCTGGCGCGCCGGGCCTTGTTCGGTTTCATTGTGACGTTTGTCCTGGCGCGGGTGTTTGTATTCCTGATCATGGCCGGTGAAATGCCGAACATGTATTTCTTCCTGCACGGCACCCACGTTCATCATTTGAACTATGGCATTTTTCTGCTGGCGGCAGTTTGCGGTTACAGCGTTTTTCGCCGGCCCATCGGTCGCACGGCGGAAATCACGGCATTGTTATATGGCGTGGCCATGGGTCTCACGTTCGATGAGTTCGGGATGTGGCTGCACCTGGGCGGCAGTTACTGGCAGCGGGCGAGTGTGGATGCGGTGATCGTCGTGACCGCGTTGTTTGGATTGGTTGCCTTTGCGCGCACATTGAAGCATTATGAAGCGCGACACTTTTGGGCGTTCATCGTTTTGCTGGCCGTTCTGACGGGCTTTGGCGTGGTTTTGTACACGACGGGCAACCGCCTCGGCGATATGATGGGGCCAACGCTTCACGATCTGGAAGCAGCTTCCTCCCCCTAGCCGCCTCGGAAGAACGGCAATTCCTGAAGACCGTCCCGACAGGCATGGGGACAAGAAACCCGGTGCGAGGGCAGACCTCGAACCGGGTTATCGGATCATTTGCCGGAATACTCCGGACAACACAATTTGAGTTTTCTCTGGCGGTTACCCGCAGGCTGCCAAAACCACCTACTAATTGGACTTCCTGGCCTTTCTCCGGGCCCAGGCTAATTTCATTTTGGCAGAGAGTCTGGTTTTGGCCGCTGCGCTCATTTTCCTTCTGGCTTTCCGGCCCGGTTTCACCGATGCCTTTGCCCCTTTCAGTTTCGCCCATCTGGCTTTGGCGCCAGCACTGATCCTGGCCCGGGCCGCCCGGCTCATCTTGAACTTCTTTCTCGGAGCTGCCTGGGCGTCAGGCTGGGTTGCAGAACCCAATAGCCGGCCAAGCTCTTTTTCCAGCGATTGGATTTTCTCTTTGAGAGCGGCTGCTTTGCGCAACTGTTGGACTGATAGACTGCTTAATAGTGTACTCATGTGAATGTAATTAATGGTTTTGATCGGGAATGTCAATGGTGGGAACGGTCACTTCAGGCAATGGCAGCAAATAGGATCAAATAGGAGCTTTACGAATCCCGCGAGTTCGAGGATGCTTTCGCTTGATGTCGGCAATCAAACGATTCTGGCGCTATTGGTGCGGGAATTTTGAAACCGCAAAAGGAGGATTCGCCATGGTTGCCTTGATGGTCACAGTCGTGCTTGCCGCTGGTTGCGTGCTGGGCAAGCTGGTCAATTTTCAAATCCCCATCAAAGGAATTATCGGTCGTATTGCCAATTCCAGATTTGCCGACGTTTGCGAACTGGCCGCCATCTTCGTTTTCTCAGGCTGGTGCCTGCTCTGGCTTCCGTTCCGCCGACATGAAGCCCAACAGGAAGCGCACCAGGCGGAAAAACAAATCCTCATCTCCCAGATTCAACAGGCGGAAGCGCTTTTTAATTCAGTTGCCGGAAACAAAGACCAGCCGGCTGAAGCCGCCAGCCCAAATCAAAAAATCAAGGATTCGTTGGGAGCTTATCTGGTTCAGTTGGAGGAACGTGTCCTCACGATAAAAAAGATGACTTTGTTGGAATACAATAAAAGTCTTAACAACGAGGAAGACAAGGAGTCCATTGACCTGCTGAACGAAATCTATTTTTTCCTGGATTTAAACCTGGGCAAAACCAAATCCGCTGATTTCAAAAGCCGGAGCGGCATTACTTTCGCCTCGGTAAATGATTGGGGGCAGTCCGCCTTCAAGTCGGAGAAATGGCAGGGCATGATTGACAGCCTGAATCATTACGCCAGCCAGCTGAAGCAGATCATCGAAAAACCGGATTGAATTCCCATGCACCTGCAACGAAACCAACCCGTGTGCGAAGGGGATAATTCCGCAAAAGATTATTTCGCGGACGAAATTTTATTTCGCCATCGCCAGTTCGGAGGCTGGCTCGCCGGTTTCCGCCAGCGGCGCGGGTTCCCCGCCCTGGTGAAATTTCACGCCGACAATCCCGCTCACGCAACAAAGCAAGCCAGCCATGCCGGGGTTGCGTTTGCGGCGGGCAATCATGACCAACTGAGAGCGCGCCCTTAACCGTTGTCGAATGCGGATCCGTCGGTTCCAGTTTGCCTCATCGAACAGCGCGCCCAATTCTCCCGGCACAACAAACGGGTTTCCGGATTATTTTCTAAGCCAGATTTGGTGAGAGCCGATTTGCCGCACGAGTTGGTATCGCTGCAGGAATTCCGGACGCAGCACGTTGTTGCCGGTGGCCGGATCACGTTCAAACAGGACATCCTTGTAATAAAATATAAAAAATCCCAACACCACCGCCTTCGGTTCCCCCTGCCCGATGGCAGCAGCCAATTCCTCATTGCTGGCAATATGGAGCAATCGCAGTTGGTCCGCCGGCAACTGGTTCGCTGCCACCCGGGCGTTGAAATTCTCATTGCCGGGCAGGTCCTGCCGCCGCGCGAAGAAGGTGAAACCCTGCCAGGTGCTGAACACCGGGTCGCCGGGGCCGGTCAACTCAGCCAATGTCCGCGAGATTTCACGGACGTCCGCGAGCCGGTATTCCCGCGGAAAACGGGGATAGACCCATTCCCGGTGATTGAAAAGTTCGATGCTGTCGTTCCATGGTGTTCCGCCATACAACGCCAATAGAACCGGAACGCCATAGATGCCAACCGGCTTGCGGGCGCGCAGCACAAAACACCAGAATGGCAGGCCCGCCAGAATAAAGAACATCAGCGGCACCATGAAATACTGATGAAACGTTTGCGCCGGCAAGAGCGCCAGAATTGCCGCGCCCAAGCCGAAGATCGTCAGCCATGCAGGGATTAATGCCGGCAGGGAGCACGGTAAAGTCCAAATCACCTGCTTCACTTGCGCAAGGTCACGACGCGAAGCCTGGCTGAAATAATGCGCAACTCCCCAGAAACTGACGGCCAACGCAATCGCCAGCATCACGGGGAACTGGCCCTGGTAAAACATCTCGGCCAGTTCCGCTTTCACGGACTGCCAGGTGCCGAAGGTGCCGAGACTGCCTGAACGGATTTCATGAAAGCCTAAAACGTCGAAATAGAACACCCAGGGTTGGGGCAACATGCTGCGCAGAATGAGCAATCCCGGCGGCAGCATTCCAACCACAAAGCCACCCAATCCGCACCAAGCCACACTTGACCGTGGTTGCGCGATGATACGCGCCAGTATCCAGCAGCCGGCCAGCAACGCAAAAGGCAAAGCCAGCAGGCGCGTGCCGACCGACCCCATCGCCGCAAAACCGGCCAGCGTCGCCCACCAAAACGCCGGCCCCTTTGATTTGCAATAGCGGGACGCGGAGTAAAGTGCCAGCACACCCAGGAACAGCGGCAGGGCATGGTTCTTGACGGTGGGAGTCCAAAACAGGATGGGTGCGTTGAGCATCACCAGGCACCAGCCGACCCAGCCGGCTAATACTCCGCCACCATGGCGCGCAAACCAGGCCGATGTCACCACCGCCAACCCGGCGCCGCTGAGCACCGACACCCAGATGCACGGCTCATAACCATAACCGAAAATCCACATCGCGGCCGCGTAAGGATATGGAAACAACGGCATCTGCTGGAAAAAGAAGTCCCGGCAGGGAACCAGTCCGTTATAGACGCAATGAATCGCGCTGAGAAAATGCCCTTCATCCGCATCCATCAGCCGGTAAAGTCCCATCACCCGAAATGCCACGACGGAGATTATGAATTGCAACAGGAACGACACAACAGCGGCCCTGGTCACGGAACTCTCCGATGGGAACGCAGGTTGGGAATCCGTGTCCATCCGTGTTCTTCCGTGGTTAAAAACTCTGCGCGCTTTGCGACTCCCGCTCGCGCGCCAGCGGAGTTGTGTTATAAACCTATTTCACCAGTGCGATTTCGACGGCGGGCGGGCTCGTTTCCACCTCCGGCGCAGTTTCATTACCCTTGTGAAATTTCACGCTGACGATCTTGCTCACGCCGCGCTCCTCCATCGTCACGCCGTAAAGCACGTCGGCCATGCCGATGGTGCGTTTGTTGTGCGTGATGATGATGAATTGCGAGTGTCCCAGAAACCGTTGCAGAATGTGAACGAAGCGGTTGATGTTCGACTCGTCCAGCGGCGCGTCCAGCTCGTCCAGCACGCAGAACGGACTCGGCTTGACCTGGTAAATCGAGAACAACAGCGCCACGGCGGTCATCGTCTGCTCCCCGCCGGACAGCAGCGAGATGCTTTGCAATTGTTTGCCCGGCGGCCGCGCCATGATATCAATGCCGCTCTCGAGCACGTCGTTTTGGTCCGATAAAATCAGGTCCGCCTTGCCGCCGCCGAAGACCTCGGTGAACATCGTGCGGAAATTCTCGCGGATCTTCTCAAACGTTTCGGTGAACATCTGCCGCGTCTGCACGTTGATGCGGTTGATGACTTCCAGCAGTTGCGCCCGGGCCTGGACCAGATCGTCGTTCTGCTTCGTCAGAAATTGATAGCGCTGCTCGGTTTCCTCGTATTCCTCGATGGCCACCAGATTCACCGGGCCGATTTCGTCGAGCCGTTTTTGCAGGGCTTCAATCTGCTGCCCGACGGCGTTCCAATCCGTGGACGCGTCCGCGGCGGCCATTTCCTCCGGCGTCATCACGTGCACCTTCGCCGCGCCTTCGTCGGCAAACGTGATGGTGATGCATTCGCTGCGCACGTCGTCGAGATTGACGTGATATTTCTGCTGGATGCGTTCGCGCAGGTTCTGGACGGACATGTTTTTCTGCGCCAGTTCCACGTCCAGGGCGCCGCGTTGTTCCTGCAACTGGGTCAGCTGCCGACGCCGTTCGCTCAAATTTTCCTCGCGCGCGGTCACGTCGGTTTCCTGCGATTGTTTCCGCGCCAGCAATTCGGCGGTCTGCGTATTCACCTGCTCGCGCTCGTGCTGCAAACGTTCGATTTGCGACCGTGAATCCTGAATTTCCGACTCCGCCTGCTCTTTGCGGCCGATAAAGGACGACACTTCGTTGCGGCGCTGCTCAAGCACCTGGCTCAACTCGCCAATGCGTTGCTCCAAAGCCTGCTGTTGCTGGCGGAACGACGCCAGAAGCTGTTCCTCCGCCGCGAGCGCCACCTTGTTTTCCGTGAGCGCGGCATGGGCGGCATCGCGCTGCTGGCGCAGACTTTCCAGTTCAGCCGTGAGCGCGGCGACTCGTTCCTGTCCGGCGCGTTCGCGGGCTTCCAATTCATTCAATTGGACCGTCAATGCGCTGCGTTTTTGCGAACCTTCCTGTTCCTGCGCGGCGAGGCTCTGAACTTCAAAAACGACCGTCTCAATTTTCTGATGCAGCAGCCGGTTGGAATTTTGCAGCGCGTTGAACTCGCCTTCGCGTGTGGCGATGGCTACTTCCTGCTCGCGCAATTCCGTCTGCGCCTGCTGCAGGCTGGCCTGCAACTCCGTCTGTTCGCCCAGCAGCGCGCCGCGTTTGCGGCTCATGTCGGCGACGCGGAGCTGGACTTCCGTCAGTTCCCCGTGCAATTCGGAAATCTGGTTTTTGCGTCCGAGAATCGAGGCCGGCGCCTTGGGATTGCCGCTGCCGTTCAGATAACCGCCGGTGTAAATGCCGTGCCGGCTCAGCAAATCGCCCTTCAACGTGACGAAATCGCAGCCCGCGTGGCCGTTCTGAATCTGGGCCGTGGCGGTCGCGAGGTCGGACGCGATGAACGTGCGGCCCAACAACGCCTTCAGAAGTTTTTCCACCGATGGCTCGCCTTGGACCACCGCCAGGGCATGAATGACCTGGCCGTTTTGCAACCCATTTTGAATCGCATCAAGGCCGCTGCCCGGAGCCATTTCGCCTTCAAAAAACAATTGCTTGTCGTTGGTGTATTCGAGGGAAAGCGCGGCGACGCTGGCGCGACCGGATTTGTTCGCGCTGAGGTCGGCGATAATTTCCTGTGCGGATTCCGGCTGCTCGGTCAATACCAGTTGCAGGTGATGTCCGAGCGCGTTTTCGACGGCGACGACGTACTGTTCGGGAACGCGGATGCGGTCGGCGAGCGAGCCGATGACCGTGCGCGACTGGCGCAAGGCGGCCTGGGTGCCCGCGCTGAAACCCTCGTGCGAGCCTTCGAGCTGCTCGAGCACGTTCAGGCGCGAACGTTTCTCGGCCTGTGCCTGTAAAAACTGGTCCTGCTCGGCGGACGACGCCTGCAATTCCACCTGAAGCTCGCGCAACCGGTTTTGCCGCTGATCGACCGAGCCGCGCTTGGTCTGCGCGTTCAGTTTCTCCACCTCGACGCTCGCGGTGAATTCCTGCAGGCGCGCTTCGAGCCGGTTGCGTTCCTCTTCGAGCTGCACTTTTTCAGCGGAAAGCTTTTCCAGCCGGATGCTGTTGCCCTGCTTTTGCAGGTCAAGCGCGGTGATTTCGTTGCGAATCCGCGTCAAATCCTGCGCCGCGGTGAAGGCCTCGGACTGCGCCTGGCGCAACGACTCCTGCCGCTGGCGCAAGTCTTCCTCCACCGAGGTCAAGGCCAGTTGTTTCTGCTCCAGCGTCTGGCGGTGTTGCTGGAGGGCGTTTTCCGAGGCGGTCAGCCGCTCGGTCACCGCCTTTAATTCAGCGGACGCGGCGTGGCAACGTTCCTCGGCCTGCGTGATGTCCGCCAGCGCCTTGGTGTTTTGCGCCGCGAGTTCGCGCAGTCGTTCCTCATTGAATTGAATCCGGCTTTCGTGCCGGTCGGCTTCGCCTTTCAATTCCAGACTACGCTGCTGTTTGCCGGCCACTTCATGTTCCAGTTCCGAAAGCCGTTCGCGCAATTGCTTGATTTCGTCCTCGCAACGAAGCACGTCAGCGGAACCCGCTTCAATCTCTTCGCGCAATTTTTCGGCGGTGGCCTGCTTTTCGGTGATCTCAGCCGCAAGCACATCGAATTGATGGCGCGCGAGCTGCGTGTCGAGGTGTTGCAGTTCCTGGGAAATCTGTTTGTAACGGCGCGCCTTGCCGGCCTGGCGCTGGAGCGACCCGATCTGCCGTTTCACCTCGCGGATAAGATCGGCGATGCGCAACAGGTTCTGGTCGGTGTATTCCAGTTTGCGGAGCGATTCCCGTTTCTGGCTTTTGTATTTCGTGATGCCGGCGGCTTCCTCGAAAATGAGGCGGCGGTCTTCGGGTTTGCTCGAGAGAATCTGCGTGATGTGGCCCTGCGCCAGAATGCTGTAGCTCGTGCGGCCCACGCCCGTGCCCATGAACAGTTGCTGGATGTCCTTGAGCCGGCAGGAGGTGCGGTTGATGAAATATTCGCTGTTGCCATCGCGGAAAATCCGGCGCGTGACGGTGACTTCGTTGTAAGCCATCTCGACCCCCGCCGCGCGCAGGTGATCCTCATCCATGTCGCCCAGCGTGAGCGACACCTCGGCCATGCCCATCGGTTTGCGTCCGTCGGTGCCGGTGAAAATCACATCGGCCATTTCGCCCCCGCGCAAAGCCTTGGCCGACTGCTCGCCGAGCACCCAGCGGATGGCATCGGAGACGTTGGATTTGCCGCAGCCGTTGGGACCGACGATGGCAGTCACACCCGGCTGAAAATTCAGCGAAGTCTTGTCCGCGAAGGACTTAAACCCCAAAACCGTAAGATTTTTAAGATACATGATCTTGAATTGCGTTAGACAACCAAAATTGCCGTTTAAAGTAAAGGAAAAACCACAATATAAAGCACACAACCGCTCTTGTGGCACAACTAATTGGTGAGGAACCTGGATTTGCTTTGTGCCACTAACACTACAATTTCAAATTTTCCATCAAACTACTGTGTTCTTATACGACTGGAAGATGATTTCGTCAACTGGTTTTCTGCTTTGAAAAATAAGTTGACAGAATTTTACCATTGAATCAACTTATGCGCATCCGTTGATTAAACGGACTCATGACGAGTGGCTGAGGGACTGGCCCGATGACGCCACGGCAACCGGTTGACCCGACAGTTCGGGACAACGCCAGGTGCCAAATCCAGCCCCGACTAAAATCGGGGGAAAATGAGAAGAGCGCACAGGTTTTGTCAGCCCCTTCTCATCCATGAGTCGGGGCTTTTTGTTTGCCCCAACGTGCTTCCGGCATCCTGTCGGAAGGACTGAATGAAGTTGGAACTGCCAGCAAGATGCTGGCACCACGTTAATTTTATGAGTGAACATCACGGTTTCATGAAGGCGCTCCGGTGCCGCGAATGCGGGCGGGAATATCCGCTCACGGCCACGCATGTTTGCGAGTTCGACTTCGGCCCACTCGAAGTGGTTTACGATTACGACCGCATCAAGAAGTCGCTGACCCGGGCGGCCATCCAGTCGCGCCCCAAATCCATGTGGCGTTACCGCGAACTGCTGCCCGTGGCAAATGACCCGACGGTCGGTTTGCAGGTCGGTTTCACCCCGCTCGTCAAGGCCGACCGGCTGGCGAAGAAACTCGGCATCCGCGAATTGTGGATCAAAAACGACACGGTCAACTACCCCACCCTGTCATTCAAGGATCGCGTGGTGAGCGTCGCGTTGAGCCGGGCGCGGGAATTTGGTTTCGACACCGTCGCCTGCGCCTCGACCGGCAACCTCGCCAATTCGGTCGCCGCCAACGCTGCATCTGCCGGATTGAAGGCCTACGTTTTCATCCCGTCGGATTTGGAGCAGGGCAAAATCGTCAACTCGCTCATTTACGGCGCGCACGTCATCGGCATCAAAGGCCATTACGACGAGGTGAACCGGCTCTGCGCCGAAATTGCCGGCAAATTCGGCTGGGCGTTTGTGAATGTGAACATGCGGCCGTATTACGCCGAAGGTTCCAAGAGCATGGCCTATGAAGTTGTCGAGCAACTCGGGTGGCGCCTGCCTCGGCACACGGTTGTGCCGATGGCGTCCGGCTCGTTGCTGACAAAAATCCAAAAGGGTTACCAGGAATTCGTGAAGCTCGGCCTCGTATCGGAAAGCGAGACGGCCATCCACGGCGCGCAGGCGACGGGTTGCTCGCCGATTTCCACCGCGCAAAAGGCGGACCTGGATTTCTTCAAGCCGGTCAAGCCGGACACGATTGCCAAGTCGCTGGCCATCGGCACGCCGGCGGATGGTTTCTACGCGCTCAAGGTGATGAAGGACACCGGCGGCGCAGCCGAGGACGTGACTGACGACGAAATCCGCGACGCCATCAAGCTGCTGGCGGAGACGGAAGGCATTTTTGCCGAGACGGCGGGCGGCGTGACGGTGGGCGTGGCGCAGAAACTCATTGCGTCGGGCAAAATTCCGCGGAATGATTCCGCCGTTCTCTGCGTCACCGGCAACGGATTGAAGACGCTCGACGCCGTGGCCAGCCACGTGGGCAAGCCGCGCGAAATCAAGCCCAGCCTGCGCGAGTTCGAAGCCCTGCTGGCGCATGAGGAGAAAGTGAATGTATGAAAAATGGCAGGGACGCGGTGCTGAAGCTGTCTCAAAACTATCGGAGGGACGAGCTCTGTGAGTCCCCAACTTACGAGTTCTCCGGGGAATTTTGCGAGTTCTCCGGGGAATTGGGGGCTCGTGTAACTCGCCCCTCCGACAACGACATGCTTTTGAGACAGCCTCGGCTGCGCGTCCTGGCCGACCGGCAGGTCGGCCCTACCAAAAATGAATTAAATTTATGCCAAAAAAAGTCCGAATCCCAACACCGCTCCGCAAGCTGACCAACAACGAGGAGCTGATCGAAATCAACGCCGCCACCGTCGGCGAGGCGATTGTCGAATTGCAGACGCGCTTCCCCGGCATCCAGGAACGCCTCGTGGATGACAAGGGCGAGGTGCGCCGCTTCGTGAACGTGTATGTGAACGAGGAGGACATCCGCTTCCTGAAAAACCGGGAAACGCCGTTGAAAGACGGCGATGAAATCAGCATCATCCCGGCGATCGCGGGCGGTTAAAGTAGCGCGGGCGTCCCGCCTGCCCGCTCATCGGGCGTCAGCAAAGCATGAGAAACAAAAGTGCAGGCGAGACGCCTGCGCTACGCTAAAAAGAAAGTTGTTGAATATGGCCAAGATGAAAAGGAAACTTCGCGTCACCAAATCCACTTCGCCCACGCAACGCCGTTTATGGCTGATGTTCCCGCCCAAGCTCATCAAGAAGCCGATCGTTTGGGAAGTCGGCCACAAGTTCAAAGTGGTGACCAACGTCCGTCAGGCCAGTGTGACGGATGAAGTCGGCATCGTGTGTCTGGAATTGGACGGCAAGCGCGAAGACGTCAAGGCCGCCATCGCGTGGCTGGAAAAACAGGGCGTCAACGTCGAGCCGGTGGAAATCAGCGTGGTGGAAAGTTAGGATAAGTAGGAGACGACGTGAGAAGTCTCTAACTGGTCTTTGCTCAACTGAGGAAATTGGAGACTCGTCACCTCGTCTTCTACGGTCGAATGAATTACTTGCGCCGCCGGTGTTTGACCTTGAGCTGGGCCGCGGCATGGGCGAGCGCGGCGCGAACAGCCACGAGTTCCGCGTCGCTGATTTTTTCCGCCAGCCGGGCTTCGGCGCGTTTCTGGGCGTCAATCGCCATGGCTTCGTCAATATTGTCGGCGTTGATGGCCATGTCGGTAAGAATCGCCACGCGATCGCCGGTCACCTGCACGAAGCCGTCGCCGACGGCGAGGAAGATCGTGTCCGGCCCCTTTTGCGCCACAATTTCGCCCGCGCACAACTGCGTCATCAGCGGCACGTGCTGCGGCAGGATGCCCATCTCGCCTTCGGAGCCGGTCAGCGTGACCATGTCCACGTCGTCGGAGTAAATCTTCGCCTCCGGCGTGACAATTTCCAGTTTGAGCGTATTGGCCATTTTCAGCGCATTAAATTGTAAATCACGTCTTGTCGTTGATTTCTTCGATGCCGCCCTTCATGTAAAAGTTTTGTTCCGCCACGTCATCGTGTTTGCCATCGAGAATTTCCTTGAAGCCGCGCACGGTCTCGGCCACCGGCACCTGCCGCCCGGCGCGGCCGGTGAACACTTCCGCCACCGAGAACGGCTGGCTGAGGAAGCGCTGGATCTTGCGGGCGCGGTAAACCGTAAGCTTGTCGTCGGGCGACAGCTCGTCCATGCCGAGGATGGCGATGATGTCCTGCAGATCCTTGTAGCGCTGCAAAACCTTCTGCACGCCGCGGGCGACCTCGTAGTGTTCCTGCCCCACAATTTCCGGCGCGAGCGCGCGGCTCGTCGAGGCCAGCGGGTCCACGGCGGGATAAATGCCGAGCTCGGCAATCGTACGCTCCAATACAATCGTCGCGTCCAGATGCGCAAACGTCGTCGCCGGCGCGGGGTCGGTCAGGTCGTCGGCGGGCACATAGACGGCCTGGAACGAGGTGATGGAACCCTTCTTGGTCGAGGTGATGCGTTCCTGCAAATCGCCCATTTCGGCGGCGAGCGTCGGCTGATAACCGACGGCGCTGGGCGTGCGGCCCAGCAGCGCGGAGACCTCCGAACCGGCCTGCGAAAACCGGAAGATGTTGTCAATGAACAGCAGCACGTCCTGGTTTTTTTCGTCGCGGAAATATTCGGTGACCGCGAGCGCGGACAACGCGACCCGCAAGCGCGCGCCGGGCGGCTCATTCATCTGGCCATAGACCAGCGCGATTTTGGATTTGCCGAGGTCTTTCTGGTTGATAACGCCGGCTTCAGACATTTCCGTGTAAAGGTCGTTGCCTTCGCGCGAGCGTTCGCCCACGCCCGCAAACACCGAGACGCCGCCGTGCAGCTTGGCGATGTTGTTGATCAATTCCATGATGACGACGGTCTTGCCGACGCCCGCGCCGCCAAAGGCGCCGACCTTGCCGCCCTTCAAAAACGGGCAGAAGAGATCAATGACCTTGATGCCGGTGACGAGCACCTGCGGCGAAGTGGACTGGTCCGCCAGCGACGGCGCGGGGCGGTGAATCGGATAAAACTTGTCGGCGTTGACCGGCCCGCGCTCGTCCACCAGATCGCCGACGACGTTGAACACGCGGCCCAGCACGCCGTCGCCGACCGGCATGGAAATGGGGCCGCCGGTGTCGTTGACTTCGTAACCACGCTTCATGCCCTCGGTCGAGCCCATGCAAACGCAGCGCACCCAGTTGTCGCCGAGATGCTGTTCGATTTCGAGTATCCGTTTTGCGCGGCCCTGGCCGGGCACGTCAAATTCGACGGTCAGCGCGTTGTAAATGGCGGGCGGCTGGCTGGGAAATTCCACGTCCACGACCGGTCCGATGACTTGAACGATTTTGCCTTTGATCATGTGATTGATTGCTTAGCTCACCGCCATTTGCGCGGTGGCGATTTCCAACAATTCCTTGGTAATATTCGACTGGCGCAGCTTGTTGTATTGCAGCGTCAGGTCCTTGATCAGCTGTTGCGCATTGTCGGTGGCGCTCTTCATCGCCACCATGCGCGCGCTGTGCTCGCTGGCTTTGGCTTCCAGCAAAATCTGGTAAATCTTGAAATTCAAACTGTGCGGCAGCAGTTCGCCCAGCACCGTCTCCTCATCCGGCTCGAACAAATACGGCACGTCGCCGCCCGCCGGCAATTCCTCCGCTGCCGCGTGGCCCTGAATGCCGGCGGTGACCGTCTGGATTTTCCCCACCGGCAAAAACGGGACGATTTCCGGCCGCTGGACCAGGGTTGAAATATAGTTGGTGTACAAAATGTCCACCGCGTCCGCTTCGTGCTTGATAAACAAATCCTGTGCGAGTTTGGAGATCGCCCGCGCCTCGCCAAATTGCGGCGCGTCCTTGTAAGTGAACTCCGCTGCCAGCGGCCGTTTCGTGCGCGCGATGTATTGCGACGCCTTGCGTCCCGCCGTGACGTAAAGGGTCGTGCCCCGGTCCAATTTTGCCGCTTCGCGGAACAAATTGCTGTTGAGCGCGCCGCACAAACCGCGGTCGGTGCTCACCAGGATGACCGCCCGCCGCCGCACGTCGCGGGTTTCCATGAACGGATGCCTGAAATCCATCGCGCGGGCCGTCGCTTCGGCCAGCACTTCATTCATCAACGCCGCATAGGGCC
>JBEKSU010000078.1:0-14053 GCA_049516755.1 Verrucomicrobiota bacterium
ATCAACATCACGCCGCTGCTCGACCTCGCGTTCGTGCTGCTCATCATCTTCGTCATCACCACGCCGCTGCTCGAGCAAAGCATCAACCTGAAACTGCCGCGCGGCGGCCAGCCGGAGAAACGAATCAACAAGTCCGACATCGCCACCATCGAGATTTCCAACACCGGCACCTATGCCCTGGACCGGCAGCGGATGCAACTGCCGCAAATCATTTCACGGCTGGCCGGCGATTTCCGCTCGAATCCGAATCTCGTCGTTTACATCCGCGCCGACAAGGACAGCCGTTACGACCTCGTCGCGCAGGTGATTGACGGCTGCCAGCGGAACGGCATCACACGTTATTCGCTCCGCACCGACCCGACGTCAAAATGAACCGCCTGCAAAAAAAATGCGTCATTGGCACGGCGGGCGTCCACCTGCTGCTGCTCGTGATTTTATTCGTCGGTCCGGCGTTCTTTTATTCGCGGCCGAAAGCCGACGATATGGAGGTGCTGGATGTGATTCCGGCCAATTTGATTGACGCGGCGTTCAACAGCGGCGTCGCCAATGCCACTCCCCCGCCGCCGGCCCCGGTCGCTCCGCCGCAACCGCCGCCACCGGCGCCCGTGGTCACGCCGCCCGCGGCGGCGCCGGAGAAGATTCAAAAAGCCGAGCCGGTCAAAGCGCCGGACAAACTGTCTCCGGACAATTTGACGCCGGTTGAAAAAACATCCAAAACCGAGCCGCACAAAATTCAAATCAGCACCCAGCTCGTGGCGCGCACCGAGGGGGAAACATCCCCCAACGCCGCCGCCCGGGCGCGGGCGATCCGCAGCGCCCTGCGGAGTTTGAAAAGCAATTTGAAGCCGGGCACCACGATTGACATGCCCGGCAACAGCACCGTGGCCTACGCGAATTACGCCACGGTGGTAAAGAGCGTTTATGAACAGGCCTGGATCTTGCCCAATGATGCAACCGACAACGCAAACACAAAAGTAAACGTTACCATTGCCAGCGACGGCACGGTCATTACCGCTCGAATTGTCACTCCATCAGGCGATGCCGGTCTGGACGCTTCGGTTCAGCGTACCCTGGATCGCGTCAGGTTCATCGCGCCGTTCCCGGAAGGGGCGACGGAAAAAGAGCGGACCTATACCATCAACTTTAACCCCCAAGTCAAACGATTGATCGAATGAAAAAATATTACTCTCACCTGTTGAAAATCTGCCTCGCGATTTCTCTTTTTGCAGCTGCGGGCGCGCCCGGACAGAATGAAATCACCATTCAGCCGGAACTCAAGGTTTTGGGCACGACCAAACCGATCCCCGTCTCGCTCGAGGGTTTCAGCGGCGAGGTCGCAGACGTTTTGAAATTCGACCTGTATGTCCAGGGCTTTTCCTTCGTCGCGCCCGATGCAGCGCAGTACCAGATCAGCGGCTCCGCCGCGGGCAGCGTGCAGGGCCGCGTGGTGGACCGTTTCGCCAAGAGCACGATTCTTTCGCACAGCTACACCGGCGCATCGTTGCGGCGGCAGGCGCACGCATTTGCCGACGACATCGTGCAGGCCATCACGCACAAGAACGGCATTGCGCAGACCAAAATCGCGTTCAAGGTTGCGGGCGCCGGCGGCAACGGTGAAATTTACGTGGCCGATTTTGACGGGCACAATGCGCAAGCCGTCACCCACGACAACACCATCGTCGCGGCGCCGGCGTGGGTGCCGGGCCGGCTGGCGCTTTATTACGATTCTTACAAGCTCGACAATCCGGACATCTGGTATCACAACCTGACCACCGGCCAGCGCCGCGTCGTCGCCCATTACTCCGGTTCAAACATCAGCCCCGCGGTTTCGCCGGATGGCTCGAAGGTGGCAATGATTTTGAGCAAAAGCGGCAGCCCCGACGTGTGGGTGGGCGACGCCGATGGATCGCATTTGAAACAATTGACCGCGACGCCCGAGGATGAATCGTCGCCGTGCTGGTCGCCGGATGGGCAATGGATTTGCTTTGCGACGAGGGTCAGTGAACGCCGGGTGCTGGCCAAAGTTCCGGCGGGTGGCGGGGCGGTCGAGCGCATTCCTACCCCCGGGGCGCCGAATCCGACCGAACCCGACTGGTCGCCGGACGGCAAATGGATCGCATTCACGTCGCAGACGGGCGAATTTGACATTTGCGTCATGCCGGCTGATGGCGGTGCGCCCACGGTGCTGGTGGCGGGCGAAGATCCGTCATGGTCGCCGAATTCACGGACACTGATTTTCACGCGCCGCACCGGCGGGCATTACGTGTTATCTGTGCTTGACGTGTTCACAAAACAAGTCAAGGATATTGCCCGGATTTCAGGCAATGATTCTCAGCCGGCTTGGGCAAAATGATTTGTTTTTTAATGAACTTTTAACCGAAGGAAAAAAATGAAAATGATGAAATTGACATGTTTACTGGCGTTCACGCTGGCAGTCGTGGTGGCTGCCACCGGCTGTAAAAACCATCGGCCCGTCGGTGTCACGCAACTGCCGCGCGGGGCGGGAAGCACAATCCCCGAAGCATCGCCCGGCCCCACATTGGCGGGCGACCAGGCTGCGGGCGGTGGCCCTTTGGCGAATATCGAAGATATCAACGGCATGGCCGCCGACCGCACTGCGCTGGCCAGTTATACGGTTCATTTTGCCTACGACAGCGCTGTGGTGAGGAAGAGCGAGAAGGCGAACGTCCAGGCCGTGGCCGACGCCTTGAGCCGGGATTCGAGCGCCAAACTGATGATCGAAGGTAATTGTGACGAACGCGGCACTGACGAATACAATCGCTCGCTCGGCGAGCGCCGCGCGCTGGCCGTCCGCAAGGCACTCGTCAAACTGGGCATTGATCCGATGCGCGTCTTTACCAAAAGTTACGGCAAGGACCGGCCCGTGGACCCCGGCCACGACGAATCGGCCTGGGCGAAAAACCGCCGCGACGATTTTGTCCTGCTCCACCCCAAAAGCGGATCCTAAGATTCGCCGGCCAGATTTAAAGCCATCACAGGGCCGCAGAAATGCGGCCCTTTTTTTGGCACTTTACTATTCCCACGGGCGGGCGTAGGCTTGGCAAGGCTCGACAAAATTTATGAATACCTTGTTCGCATGGGCGATTGGCGGCACGGAACTGATCATCATCCTGGTGGCCGTTTTGATTTTGTTCGGCTCCAAAAAGATTCCTGAATTTGCCCGCGGTCTGGGCCAGGGCATCAAGGAATTCAAAAAGGCGACCCGCGAAGTGACCGACGAGATTCAAAATGCGCCAGCGGAGACGCCGGCCCAGCCGGGCAAAGCGCCCGCCGCCAGTCCCCCGCCGTCCGCGCCCACCGTTTCCCAATCCTCCAACCCGCCCAAAGTCTGACGGGGGACGTTTCTGGCATGGCCGGCGACCCAGCATCGGAGCGCCCCAGCGAGGCCGAAGGCGGCCCGGTCAAATCCTTTCTTGAACACCTCGAAGATCTTCGCTGGGTGCTCATCAAGAGCCTGACGGCGCTGGGCGTGGCGGTTTTGCTCTGCCTGCTCTCCGGCAATTACGTCGTTCAGATCATCAAATGGCCGTTGACGCGCGCCGGCTTCAGCTGGCCCGGCACCAATCAAATTGTCACCGTCAGTTTCGGCACCAACCATCTGGGAGCGTTTCAACTCAACACCGAACAACAAAGATTACTGGACCTTGGCACAAACCGCTTTGTATCCGTTCAAGTCGAGCCGCTGGTCATCGGTACGAACCGGGTGCTCGGCTGGCGCGCCAGTTCCGATCCTGATGCCGTTGCCGACGCGCAACGGTTGAAAATTGATCTGATCAATCTCGGTCCGGCAGGCGGATTTGTGGTCGCCTTCCAGGTGGCAATTTACGGCGGCACGATGCTGGCGTCGCCGTTCATTTTTTATTTTGTCGCCTCATTTGTCTTTCCGGCGCTAAAACTGCGTGAGCGCAAATACATTTATCGCGGACTGATTTTCGGCGGGGGATTGTTCCTCCTCGGCGTGGCCTTCTGTTACTTCGCCTTGATGCCACTGGCGCTGACCGCAGCGCAACTGTATTCGCATTGGCTGGGTTTTGGCGCGTTTCAATGGCGGGCGGAGGACTACATCAGTTTTGTCTGCCGGTTCCTGCTGGGCATGGGGCTGGGCTTTGAGCTGCCGGTGGTGGTGCTCACGCTGGTGAAGCTCGGCGTGCTCGATTATCACATGCTTTCCGGGGCGCGCCGATATGTGATCGTCATCAATCTGATCCTGGGCGCGGTGCTGACCACACCGGAACCGATCACCCAGTTGGTCATGTTCGTGCCGCTGCAAGTCCTCTACGAAATCACCGTCTGGGTCGCGTGGTATTGGAATCAGCCTGATCGGCGCAAAGCGCGCCGTACGCTTTTGCTGGCATTGCTCCTCCTCCTCTTGATTATCCGCTTGGTGTGGCTTGGCTGTAAACATGCCCTCCCGCTGGTGCATCAGCATCTTCATTAAAGAATGATTTTCACCTCCCGACTGATTGATCAAATCGGAAAACGCGCTTTACATCCGGCGATTTCGGCGTAAGGTAGCCCCGTCAACTTGAAAAACGTATGCGAAACGTAATTCCCTTCCTCGCCTTGACTGCGCTGGCCGCCCTGTTCACGTCCGGCTGTGCCGGACCGGAGCAAAAGCTTGGCCGCGGCATCAGCAACACCTTTGAAATCACCCGCATGGGCGACATGCGCCGTTCCATCGAACAAACGGCCGTTTTTGAATCGCCCAGCGCCGGCTACACGGTCGGGGCCATCCGGGGTTTGGACCAAACACTGGCGCGGACCGGGGTGGGCATTTTCGAGGTCTTCACCTTTCCGTTGCCGATGCCGGGATCTGGATACGGCCCGATATTCCCGCACTACCTCCCGCCGGGGCCCGTTTATCCCGACAGCTTCAAGCCGGGTTTGATTTCCGGTTCAACGTTCGACACGGACACTTATACCGGCTTCAGCGGCGGCGATATCATGCCGTACGTTCCAGGCTGCCGGTTCCGCGTGTTCGACAATTGACCGTGACCGAATCCGTTTTCATCCCCGCGCCAACCCTTTCCCGTTGGCGCGTTTTGCTTTTGTGAAAGCCACGCTGTTCGAAAAGAATTCGCCCTGCAAAGTCAACCTGCTGCTGAACATCCTCGGCAAACGGCCCGACGGATTTCACGAACTCGAGACCGTCATGCAGCCGGTCGGCCTCTGTGACCGGCTGACGTTTGAACGCCGCGGCGCCACGGTTGAACTTTCGTGCAGCGATGCCACATTGCCGGTGGATGCGCGCAACCTCGTCCACCGCGCGGCCACCGGGTTTATGCGGGCCGCGAAGGCCGGCGGCGGTGTGCGCATTCATCTGGAGAAAAAAATTCCACTGGCCGCCGGTCTGGGCGGCGGCAGCGGCAATGCCGCGACCACGCTGCTCGCGTTGAACGAATTATTCGGCCAGCCGCTTCCCGATGCGAAACTGAATGAACTCGCTGCAGCGCTTGGCTCGGACGTGCCGTTTTTTCTGCAAAATCAGCCCGCGCTCGGCACCGGTCGGGGCGAAAAGATCCAACCACTGGAGCACTTTGCAGCTTTGCGCGGCAAGGCGTTTCTGCTGATTCATCCCGGATTCGGCATTTCAACACCGTGGGCTTATCAGAATCTCGCGCGCTTTCCGGAGGCTTTGAACGGTCGGCCGGGCCGCGCGGCAAAATTGGTTGCCAAACTCCAGTCAAATGATTGGCCCGCCGTCGCTGACGGCTTTTACAATTCGCTCGAAGCCCCGGCGCTGGAAAAGTATCCGGTGCTTGCGCTGTTTCAGGAATTCCTGCGCGCCAACGGCGCGCTGGTCGCGTTGATGTCCGGCAGCGGCTCGACCACCTTTGCCATCGCCGAAAACCAGGCCGCCGCCGAATCGCTGGTGGAGAAATTCAAATCGAAGTTTGGACAAAGCTGCTGGACGGCGGTCGTGCCGGCATAAGCAGCTGGGAACATCGAACATCCAACGCCGAACGCGTGCATCTGGATGATTTGGTGTTCAGCGTTTGATTTTGGATGTTCGATGTTTTGCCTGATCAATGCCGGAATCGGGCCAGAACCAGGTCGGTTGATTCTTTCGCCGCCGGAATTTTCAGTGTGAGCGTGGCGAGCCAGTAAACCAGGCCCGCGATGCCAGCCGGCACAAATACCGCGCCGATTTTCAACACGAGGGTGGCGTGGCCCAGCCGGTGCTCCCAGAGCTGCCAGCCGTGCCAGGCGATCAACCCGGCCAGGGCGCCGGCCAGGGCGAGCGGCAGCAACGTCGCTTGCAGTGATTCCATTTCCAGTTTCCCCATTTTTTTCCGGAGCGCGTACAGCAGCAGCCAGACGTTGCAAATCGAGGTGGTGGTGTTGGCCAGGCCCAGTCCGCCCTGTCGCAGCGGGACGACGAGTGCGCCGGCCAGGACCAGGTTCAGCGCGAGGCTCACGAGACTGACTTGCATGGGCGTTTTGGTGTCGCCCAGCGCGTAAAATGCGCGCGCCAGGATGTTGACCGTCGAGAACGCCACCAGTCCCGGTGCCAGGCACACCAGCGCCAGCGACGCGCGGTCAGTGGAGGCGGCGGTGAACTGGCCGCGCTCGAACAGCAGCCGCACAATCGGTTCGGCCAGCACGACGAGCAGGATGGCCGCAATCAGATTGAAGAAAATCAGCGTGCCCACGCCGTGGCGCAGCGTGGCCCGAAATTCGGGATATTTTTTCTCGGCGGCCAGTCCGGAAAGCGTCGGGAGCAGATACGTCGCCAGCGAGATGCCGAACATGCCCTGGGGCAGTTCCATCAGGCGCACGGCGTAATTGAACGAGGCGACAATCTGCGGGCTGATCCAGAACGCGATGGCCAGCACCAGCGTCACGTTGAGTTGAAACGCCGCCACGCCGATGGTGCCCGGGATCATCCGCGTCAAGACCAGCCGGACGGTTTCATTCTTCCACGGCGAAACCCAGCGATAACGAAAGCCGTCGCGCCAGAGCGTCGGCAGTTGAAACGCCGCCTGGGCCACGCCCGCCGCCAAAACACCGAAGGCCAGGGCAAAAATCTGGTGCGGCAGCCGCTCTCCCTTCGGAAATTGCAGTCCCATTTTCGGCGCGAGCCAGAGCACGGAGGCGATCATCACGATGTTGAGCATGGTGGCGCCCATGGCGGGGATGAAAAAATGTCCGCGCGCATTGAGCATGCCCATGAACGCCGCCGCGAGGCACACGAGCAGCATGTAGGGAAACATGACGCGCAAGAGTTGCAGCATGAGCTCGGTCTGGGTCGGGAACTGGTGCAGGGCCAGCACGAGGGAAAGGCCGAGCAGGACCAGCGCAATGACCGCGCAGGCGGCGATGACCAGGCCGGAAATCACGGCATTGGCCGCCCGCCACATTTCCGTTTCGCCGTGGGTGATCTCCTTTTCCTTGAAAATGGGGATGAACGCGGCGGTGAGCGCGCCTTCGCCGAGCAGGCGGCGGAACAGGTTCGGAATCGTGAACGCAAACTGGAACGCGCCGGCCACCCAGCCGTCGCCCATGAACCGCGCATAGACCATTTCCCGCACCATGCCGAGCACGCGGCTGGTGAGCGTGGCGGCGGCCATGGAACCGGACGACTTGAGCATTTGCGACATCACGCAAGGTTAAAGTCCAAAGCCCAAAGTCCAAAGTCCAAAGTTCATGTTGGAGTTCACGCTTCAGCGTGTCCGAAAAACAGGCTAACGCTTGAACTCCAACACCGGACGACTGTGCGCATCTTGACACTGCCCCCAAACGTAGCGCAGCCGTCCCCGGCTGCGAGTTCCCGGGGCGTCCGCCCCCCGTGGACTGGGTTTGGACGCGGGACGTGGCCAGAATCCACAGGCGGAGACGCCTGCGCTACGGGGGCAGTGCGCGGATGTACCCCGGACGCCTCGAAATGGAAATTGGCATTTGACTGCGGGCAATTTAATCTGCCCGTGTGAGCATTCTGGAAGAACTCAAATGGCGCGGATTGATTGCCGATTGTACCGACGCGGCGGAACTGGCCAAACGCATGGCCGCACCGATTACGCTTTACTGCGGTTTTGATCCCACGGCGGACAGCCTCCACGCGGGCAATCTCGTGCCGCTGCTGGCGCTGCGCCGGTTTCAGATGCTCGGCCATCATCCGATTGCCGTGGCGGGCGGCGCGACCGGGTCCATCGGCGATCCGAGCGGCAAAACCGCCGAGCGGCAGTTGCTCACCAAGGAGGTTTTGGACCGCAACATCGCCAGCGTGAAGGTGCAGCTCGCGAAATTGCTCGATTTTGAAACCAAACAAAATCCAGCGCGGCTGGTGGACAATGCTTCGTGGACCAGGGACGTTTCGTACCTCGATTTCCTGCGCGACATCGGCAAGCATTTTTCCGTCAACCAGATGGTGGCCAAGGAAAGCGTCCGCGCCCGGATGGAGGACCGCGAGGTCGGCATCAGCTACACCGAGTTCAGCTACATGCTGCTCCAGGCGTTTGATTTCATGGTTTTATGCCGGGACCACAATTGCGAACTGCAGATTGGCGGCAGCGACCAGTGGGGCAACATCACCGCCGGCATTGAGCTGACGCGCAAGAAACTTGGCAAAACGGTCTATGGCCTGACGCTCCCGCTCATCACCAACGCCGACGGCACCAAATTTGGCAAGACCGAAGCCGGCGCCGTGTGGCTCGATGCCAAACGAACCAGCGTCTATAAATTTTACCAGTTCTGGATCAACACGGACGACCGCGACGTCATCCGTTACCTGAAATACTTCACGTTTTTATCGCAGGAAGAGATCGAGACGCTGGAAAAGAAGCATGTCGAAAACCCGGGCCCGCGCGACGCGCACCGGGCTTTGGCCAGGGCGGTGACCGATTTGATTCACGGCCCGAATGCCACAACGGAAGCCATCCGCGCCAGCGAAATTCTTTTCGGCGGCGAACTCAATGGCATTGCTGAGGGCACCTTCAATGAAATCGTCGGCGAAGTGCCCACCAAGGAAATCGAGAAAACAAAACTTGATGGCACCGGTTTGCCGCTGGTGGAATTGCTTGTTCACGCCGGTCTGTGTCCGTCCAAAGGCCAGGCGCGCAAGGACATTGAGGGCGGCGGCGTGAATGTGAACAATGTCCGTGAACCAAACTTCCAGCGCGCGGTGACGGCGAACGATCTGCTTTTCGGTAAACATCTTTTGTTGCGCAAGGGCAAGAAGAATTACGTCGTGGTGACGGCGAAATAGATTGTGGTAGGGCTGCGTTGCCGCGCAGCCCCAATATCAGGGCGGCGCGGCAGCGCCGCCCACCAAATCAATAAACAAGGACGAGGACGGCGGCATCCTGCGCCGACTTGACCACGTCCTCAAACGGCTCATCTTTCATGTTTGGTTCTTTCAGCTTGGCCGAAACGTCCGGCACGGATTCAAGGAAGCTCAAGAGCAGGCTGCTCTTGACCGCGTAATTCACATTCTCCGGCAGCGACCCCGTGGCGTCCAGCGCGGCCGACGCATTCAGCTTGGCCGCGACGATGCCTACCACGTTTCCGCGCCCATCCACCAGCGCGCCGCCCGAATTGCCCGGCTGCACCGGCACGCTGATCTGGAAATAACGCGGGTCATCCGCCGCGCCGGACAGCGACGCGATTTCCCCCTTGGCCAACTTGGGCGAAAAGCCCTGCAACCCGATGTCTGGGAAACCCACCGTGGCCACCGTGCCGCCCAACTTCACGCTCCGGCTTGCCGACACCGGCAACGGCGTAAATCTTCCTTTGGCTTTCAACAAAGCCAAATCATTCGCCGGATCAACCTTTACCACCTTGGCATTAATGACGCCAGCGCCCGTGAGTAAACGCACCTTTGCCGCATCCTCGACCACATGATAATTTGAAATCAAATATCCGTCGTCGGTGATAAAAAAGCCCGTGCCGGTGGCTGTCGGAGTTGAATCAGCAGTTTCATTGCTTGAACTAGGCGCGTTCGACTCCGATACTTTGCGCGGCCTAAAATTACGCGCCAACTTTTGACCCTCTGCAATTTGCTCACGCGTCAACTGGCTCTCTGATACGGCCATGTTTTTCTTGGCAGCGTCAAAACCTTGCCCCGCCGCCAGCAAGAACCATTTATAACCCTCCACTTCATCCTTCGTCACCCCTTTACCTTGGGCGTAACACAGGCCCAGATTGTTTTGCGCGATGGCGAAATTTTGCTCGGCAGCCTTGCAATACCACTTAACAGCTTCCACTTCATCCTTCGCCACGCCTTGGCCATTGTAATAGCAGATGCCCAGACCGTTTTGCGCCCCGGGATTATTCTGCTCGGCAGCTTTGCGATACCACTTCACCGCCTCCACTTCATCTTTTTCCACGCCTTGGCCATTTTCGTAGCAGAAGCCCAGATCGTGTTGAGCAGCAGCGTTATTCTGCTCGGCGGCTTTACGATACCATTTTACCGCCTCTACTAAATCTTTTCCCACGCCTAAGCCAGAAGAGTAGCAGAAGCCCAGATCGTGTTGAGCATCGGCGTTATTTTGATCGGCGGCTTTACGAAACCACTTTATGGCTTCAGGCTCATTTTGGGTTACGCCTACACCTTTAGCATATGCCAATCCGAGGTAGTATTGAGCATCGGCATTCCCACTTTCAGCTTTGGCTTTGGTGTCCTCGAAAAATTTGCTATCCGCGTCGCTTTGTTGCGCAGGCAATCGAATTGCAACGGCAACCAGCACCAGAAACGCGCGCGTCACCCATTTCAATTTCATATCGCCAGATTATTCTTTTTCAATTGGCTGACAAGGTGGATTCGCTGTCTATACACGGTATCGGCGTGGGAGATTTTGAATATCCTCAAGATATGTTGTAAGAAGCGCATTGATTGTGGTGAATAGCTCAGTCTGTTGAGGAAGAGACGACACATCTTTATTGCCGTGAAAAAGATTGTTCCTGATTCGATGAGCAATGAGGAGAAGCGCATAAATAGTGTTATTGAGGTTGTCAGCATTTGCGGCTAATGCTTGTTGAACAACTTTTTGAGCATCTTCGTCTGTTAGCAAAAGACTGTCAAAAAAGTCATCGAATTTTTTCCCGTCAGCCAGATAAAAACGTTCGCGGAAATAATTAACGAATTTTTCATATCTATTTTTTGAAAGACCGCATGATTCGTTGGCACGATCCACGGATTTACGAATGGATTTAGGGGTTGCATTGCGTTTGCAAGCCTCAGTCTCAAAAAGATTCCAGATGAGTGAAAAGCACAAGATCGGTTTCATCTGTTCATAATCCAAATAGTTACCAATTCCTAGATGACTGTTAATCCACGGAATTTCATCAATACATAACTCAGTTGTCATGAGCAGATTTTAAAACAAGATTGCGCAAGCAAAAGAAAATATGGAAGTCATTCATCCCAAACTGATTTTGGCAGCGAGGGTTGGATTCGCCCGGCGCGGTCTTTTCCCCCACCCGCCGGAGTGCGCCCGTCCCCGGGCGCAGAAATGTGGTAGAGCAGGCCGGCGGCGGATTGGCGAAAGCGTGTAGTAGTTCGGACGTAGCTGTGACCGGGGACGGTCACATTCCTGCGGAAAGGCAAGAAGAATTACGTCGTGGTGACGGCGAAGTAGCTTCGCTTTGGACTGCGCCGGCAGAGCGCAGCGGCGACGGCGCTTTTCGGCCGGCTTGGCCACTTCGATTATTTTCAAAAGCGGTGTCGCGCTTCGCTTGCCACCGCAGTCCAAAAACCCAAAGCATCCCGGTGATTTCAGTTGGAGACCGGGTCAATACAGACTCTTTCGCAAGTAACGCACCAGAATTTCCGTGGGATTCACAATCTCCACCACGGATTCCAGGCTGGCCGCCCTTTCCAAAATCGGCAGGGCCACTTCATCTTGCAACAGCGCGTCCAGGGGGAGTTGCCCTGGACATCCAGCCGGTTGCGAAGGACGCCCGCCAAAGCCGTTTCCATTTCGGTCAACCACGGCACACCCGGTCCGGTTGTGCTCCAGGCTGACCGTACGGCCATGGCCGTTTGGATGCCAGGCTTCCGACGACCAGCCAAGGTTTGGCCCGTCGTTCGCGGGACGACTGAAGTCCGGACACATCGGGCTGGGGCTGGAATCTGGCTGAAGGGAGCGCTTGTTTTTTTGCGATTTCAAGTCCTTCAGGCAGTCTTCCACGATCCCATGCCCGATGTTCAGGAGCCAGGCAAGGAGCTGTGACTTGGGACACCGGAAAATGTCCCCGTAAAGAAATACCAGTTCCTGGGGCAGAATCCTCAGGACGGAGGCCTCCGCCGCATACCAATCCTTCCGGAGGGCCGAATAATCTTTTATCGTCACCAATTTTCGCAGTTCACCGTTCAATGGCGGATGCAGGGCGTTCAGGAACTTCAATTCGACGAAATCAATCCGGCCTTCCTGGTTGAACCGGTGCGAAATTTTGACCCGGCCATGGTTGTGGTTGAAATCGCCCGCATAACACGTGGACAGAATCACATGGTCAAAGATGGATTGAACCTGCATTTGACAGCCGCCGGCCTTGCCGCCGTAATTGCATTTGGTCCGCGGCTGGAAAATCTCCCGCGTCCGCCCCTGAAGCCGGCTCTCCACGTGTGCCAGCCGGTTGAAATAGTCGCTGGCCGGGGAAAAATCATGCTGCCGGAGAAAGTCCCGCGCCGACTGGATTTCCGCGTTCCGGATGGCCGGACCGCATTGGACCCGTTGCTCCAATCCTTCCACCAGTTCCCGGACCTGCCGCTTGCTTTCTTTTGTGGCCATGTTGGTATTGAAAAGTTTTGATGCAGCGTAACCCCGTCCGGCAAGGTGACAACTGTGCGTTTGGATGCACACCCCCCTGAAAAACAAGGCCGACCGTCGCGGATCGACTTTTAAGCCGGCACCAGCTGTTGCTCAAAGGCAAAAGAATTGCGTCGTCGTGATGGCCGGATGGTGTTGTGGCAGCCGGTGTAACGAGGTTCCAATTTTCAAAATCCACGGACGAAATCAGTGAGCGCCTCCTTCCACCTTCGCAAAGCTTCGGCGCGACAAGCCCGTCGGCGGCTACGGTTCTGGATTGCGTATCCCGCGCCATTTCCCCGGCGCGGATGGCGTTCACGAGCGGCGGCAGGGAGCGAATCCAGCGAGACGGCGAAGTGCTTTCATTGCAGTTCACCGCGGGCTTTGGCTTCCTCCCGCTCGCGCCGGACTTTTTCTTCGTAAAGACGTTCGTATTGTTTCTCCTGCGCGGTATCCGCAGGATCATCGGTTGGCCGGGGCAGGGAATTGACATGCGGGAACTGGCCGTCGAAGGCCGGGTCAATGGCCAGAATCCGCGTGGCCAGCGGCGGATGGGTGGATTGGCAGCTGAACCACGGGTCGAAGGCGGAATTGACAAAATACAGGTGGCTGGCGGTTTCCGCGTAAGGCGAGTCGAGCCGGCCGGCTTTGTATAGTCCGCCGATTTTTTTGAGTGCGCCGCCAATACCCGCCGGATTGCGCGTGAACTGCACCGCCGCCGCATCGGCCAGCAATTCGCGTTCGCGGCAAATCAGGCTCTTGAGCAGGTGCACGAACGGCGAACTGATGCCGCCGGCGATCAAAAACAAAATTCCAACGGGGGCCGTCGGCAGGAAGCTGGGTTCCGTGTCCGCGTCGAAAATGGACGCGCCAATTTCCGGCGGTTGCGGCGAGCCGCGCAGCAGCACGCGCCCGACGATTGTCGGCCAGGAAAGTCCGTGCGCCAGCCCCATCAGCTTCAGGTTGAGCCGGGTGTCGCCATTGACCACATGGCTGAATTCATGCGCGACGACGCCTTGCAGTTCGTCGCGCGTCAGCAATTTCAGACCACCCAACGTGACCCCGATGGCCACGTCTTCGCGCGTGTGACCGGCGGCAAACGAGTTGATGCCGCGTTCGAGGTCGAGCACGTAAATATCAGGCACGGACAGCCCGGAAGCGACGGCCATTTCCTCGACGACGTCGCGCAATTTTTTTTCGTCCGGATCGGAGGGGCCGGATTCAATCCGGCGGCCGCCCAGCAATTCCGCCACCGCCGATCCGCCTTTGGAGAGCAGCCGGATTTT
>JBEKSU010000079.1:0-13574 GCA_049516755.1 Verrucomicrobiota bacterium
CGGAGGTTGATTTGACTTTTGCCGTGGTTTGCGCATAGGTTCCCCGGTGACCAACCCGGCATTGCTTGATTGTGGAATGAGATGTGCTTTTCTGCAACTTATGCGAAGTGAATATGCGCCATTTTGGCATTTTTTACGCTTCCAATGTTGTCTTAATCCTATCTTAATCCAAACAAGCTATCATTGCGCTGTATGTTGAATTCCCGGCGGTCATGGCTGATAATCGGACTTGGGGTGACGTTGCTTTTCGGACCAATCCGTTCAAGCCTCGCTGCCGGTCGGCAATTTCTGTACGGCCATGTTCCTCCGGTGGTGGCGCGGTTGCAACCGCTGGGCCAATTGCCGGGCACCAATGTGCTAAACCTAGCCATCGGCCTGCCGCTGCGGGATGGGGCGACATTGGAAGAACTGCTCCGGCAGCTCTACGATCCGGCCAGTACGAACTTCCACAAATTTCTCCTGCCGGTGGAATTCGCCGCGCGGTTTGGCCCGACGGAACAGGATTATCAGGCCGTGCAGGATTTCGCCCGCAGCAACGGGCTGACGGTGACCGGCACTTACACCAATTGCGTGGTGCTGGACATCCAGGGCTCCGTGACGGACGTGGAACGGGCGTTCCAAGTCACGTTGCGGACCTACCGGCATCCGACCGAGGCGCGTAATTTTTTTGCGCCGGACACCGAGCCGTCGTTGCCGGCCAATTTAAGGGTGACGGGCATCGAAGGCTTGAGCGATTACAGCCTGCCCCGGCGGGCGGATCGCCGGGTGTCGGCGGCGAAGGCCCGGCCGTTGAGTTTCAACGGGAGCGGGCCGCATCATGAATATGCGGGCAACGATTTTCGCAATGCCTATGTGCCCGGCGTCACCAATCTGGATGGCACCGGCCAGACGGTGGCGCTGCTGGAGTATTCGGATTACTACAAGGTGGATGTCACCAATTATGAAAACATAGTCGGGGCGCTCAATGGAACCACCAATTATGTTCCTTTGACGAATGTGGTGGTGGGCGGCTTCACTCCGGGCACCGGCAACAATGGCGAGGTGGCTTTGGACATTGAGATGGCAATCGCCATGGCGCCGAAGCTGTCGCGGGTGATTGTCTATGAAAAAAACTCCGTTTCTTCCACGTTGTTGAACCGGATTGCCACGGACAATCTGGCCAAACAGGTGAGCAGCTCCTGGATGGTGGGCAGTTGGAGCAGTTCACTCGCCGCCCAGTATGATACCATCCTCACGAACATGGCGGCGCAAGGCCAGTCCTTTTTTCAAGCCTCCGGCGACAGTGACGCCTACACCGGCTCCCAGCCTTTGGACAGTGGAACCACCGTGCCGGCAGACAGCCCTTACGCCACCATTGTGGGCGGAACATCCTTGACGATGAACGGTTATGGCGCGTCGTGGTCTTCAGAAACGGTCTGGAATTACAACAGCGTCAGCGGCTTTGCCAATTGGGGTTCGGGAGGCGGCATCAGTGCTTATTACCCCATCCCTTCGTGGCAGATCAACGTCAACATGGCGACCAACGGCGGTTCGTCCACCTACCGTAATATTCCCGACGTGGCGCTGACGGCGGACAACATTTTTGTGTCCTGCGACGACGGCGACGACACCGGCACGAATTATTTTATGGGCACCAGTTGCGCGGCGCCGTTGTGGGCGGGATTTTGCGCGCTCGTCAACCAGCAATCCACCGCCGCCAATCCCACCAACTACGTCGGATTTTTGAATCCGGCGCTTTACGCCATCGCCACCAATGCCAGTTATAACAGTTGTTTTCACGACATCACGATCAGCAACAACATCGGGACGAACACGGCCGGCTTTTTTTACGCGACCAACGGTTATGACCTATGCACCGGTTTGGGCACGCCGGCAGGGACCAACTTGATTAACGCCCTCGCGCCGACGCCGTATTTTCTGACTCAACCTTCCAGCCAGACCAACACCGCCGGTGGCAGCGCCGTGTTCAGCGTCACCGCCGGTGGCCTGCCGCCCTTTGGCTACCGCTGGCTGTTCAACGGGACGAACCTGCCCGCCGGCGCAAATGTTTCCGGAACCGCCGGCAACGTGCTGACGCTCACCAGCGTCACGGCGGCCAATGCCGGCAGCTACCGCGTGGTCGTGACCAACAACTTTGGCTCGATCACCAGCAGTGTGGCCACGCTGACGGTCAATTTATTGTCTCCCACCCTCACCTTGACCTCGCCAGCCAATCCCTCCGGCTACAACAACAGTTTGAATTTTACCGCCAGCCTCAACCCGGCCACCGCCACGGGCACCGTGCAGTTTTTGACCAACGGCTTTCTCTTCGACACAGAAACACCCGCTGCCGGCTCGGCTACCAGCGTGCCGCTCGCGACGCTGCCGCGCGGCACCAATTCCATTGCCGCACGATATTCCGGCGACGTCAATGACCTGCCCGCCACCAACACGCTTTCCCAGGTCGTTACCAACCATCCGCCGGTGGTAACGGCATTTTACACCAACCGGTACACCGGGTTGTCGTTGAAAATTCCCGTCTCCACCCTGGCGAACAACTGGTCTGATGCCGACGGCGACACGTTGTCGCTGGCCGGAATCAGCGTCAGCACCAATGGCGTGACCGTGACCAACAGCGCCGGCACGCTGGTTTATTATGACGGCAATAACGTCGCCGATCTGTTCACCTGCACCATCAGCGACGGCTGGGGCGGCACGAATTTTCAAAATGTTTACATCGCCATCATGTCCCTGCCCACCAACGCGGTTCCCGCCTTTACCAGCGTGTTCAACAGCAACGGCACGCTCCAGCTCAATCTCGCCGGCATGTCCGGCCTCACTTATGTTCTTCAGGCCACGACCAATCTGATTTCATCCGGCAGCTCGTGGCTGCCGCTCGCTACAAATGTTCCGGATACCAACGGCTTCTGGCAGTTCAGTGACACCATCACGAACAACCCGCGACGCTTCTACCGGCTCAAACTCGTGCCGTGATTTCGCCCGGGAATTTGACGCTTGGCATAAAGTCTGCCTTATTATGGGCACACATTTTGCCACCTATGCCGAAAATCCAACGATTTCCGCCCGTCTTGGGCGTCGGGCTGGCCTTGTTTTCTGCGCTCACGCTATTTGCCCAGACCGCACCCAGACAATATTTGCGCGGCCACGTGCCGGAAGCTGTGTCCCGGTTGCAACCGCTGGGCCGCTTCCCGGGCACGAATCGTCTGAGCCTGGCCATCGGCCTGCCGTTGCGCAACGAGGCGGCGCTGGATGATTTGCTCCGGCAAATCTACGACCCGGCCAGCCCGAATTTCCGCCACTACCTCACTCCGGAACAATTCACGGAGCAATTCGGATCGACGGAGCAGGATTACCAGGCGGTCATTGACTTCGCCAAGGCGAATGGCCTGCAGGTGACCGCGACGTATCCGAATCGCACTTTGCTGGATGTTAGCGGAAGCGTGGCGATGATAGAAAAAGTTTTTCACGTGACGTTGCACCGGTATCAGCATCCGACGGAGAACCGCACTTTTTTTGCGCCGGACAAAGAGCCTTCGGTTGATTTGAATGTCCCCCTTTCGCATATCAGCGGTTTGGATGATTTTACCATCCCGCGTCCGATGAGCTTAAGAAGGCATCTTCTGAACAGCGATGCGACCAGCACCCCGCCGGCTTCCGGTTCGGGTCCAACCAATTCGTACATGGGAAATGATTTTCGCGCGGCTTATGCGCCAGGGGTGACACTCAATGGCGCGGGACAATCCGTCGGCTTGCTGGAACTTGACGGTTATTACACGAACGATATTACCGCTTACGAAAAATCAAATGGACTTCCGAATGTCACGTTGACAAACATTTTGATCGACAGCTTCAGCGGTTCTCCGGGTGGCAACAACAGCGAAGTGGCGTTGGACATCGAGGTTGCTCTGGCCATGGCGCCGGGGCTTTCCAAAATCATCGTTTATGAAGGAACCGATTCCGGCAGCAGTCAGCCGGTCGTTGATATTTTGAATCGCATGGCATCGGACAATCTCGCCAAACAAATCAGTTCTTCATGGACCATCGGCGACAATTCCAGTTATGTCGCGGCTTACAAACAATTCGCCACTCAAGGGCAGTCGTTTTTTCAAGCCTCGGGTGACGACGGAGCGTTTTACTCGGGTATTCAGGAATCGGCGGACGACACGAATGTCACGCTCGTCGGTGGAACAACCTTGTACACAACCGGCCCGGGTGGAACTTATGTGTCCGAGACGGTTTGGAATTGGGATAGCATCGGAGAAGGCCCGGGTGGCAGCGGCGGCGGAATCAGTCTCAATAATCTGCCGATTCCCAGCTGGCAACAGGGCATCAACATGACGACCAACCAAGGTTCAACTGCCTATCGAAACGTTCCCGATGTAGCCATGACTGCCGATAACATTTTTATCGTGGCGGATAACGGGCGGTTGGAAATTCTCGGCGGCACAAGCGCGGCGGCGCCGTTGTGGGCGGGCTTCACTGCGCTCATCAATCAACAGGTTGCCGCCCTAGGTAAAACAAACACGGTCGGTTTCCTTAACCCGGCGATTTACACGATTGGCAATGGACCGAATTACACCGCTGACTTTCACGACATCATCGCCGGTAACAACACCAACACGGTTGTGGGCAAAAAATATTTCGCCGTTCCCGGTTACGATTTGTGCACCGGCTGGGGTACGCCAAACGGTATAAATCTGATCAACGACCTGGCCTCCCCCGATTTCTTTGGCGTCTATCCCGCTGGCTTAACGGCCTTGGGTCCGGTGGGAGGGCCGTTCAACGCCAGTTCCCAGACTTTTTCACTGACCAATGCGGGAGGAACAGCATTGAACTGGTCACTGATTGGCCTGCCTTCCTGGGCGACTGCTTCCTCCAGTGGCAGCCTGCTGGCGGCACAGGCCTATACGAATGTGACCATCAGTTTAAATTCCGCAGGTATCAACCTGCCGGCGGGGCTTTACGTGGCCAATCTTGTTTTCACCAATCTGACCAGTGGCGTGCCCCGCAGCCGCCCCATTGCCTTCCAGTCCGGATTATCGTTCATCCAGAACGGCGGCTTTGAGAACGGCGATTTTGGCGGTTGGACGTTCGCTGGAACCGGCCCGTACGACAATTTTGTGGACAATGGTTCAACCACCACCATCCAGCCCCATTCAGGCACCTATGTTGCCATTTTAGGCCAGCAATATGGGTTCGCCTATCTTTCCCAGACCTTGTCAACAGTTCCCGGGCAAACTTATCTGCTTTCACTCTGGCTGGACGCTCCCAGTACCGGATCGATCCAGCAATTTATGGTGAGTTGGAACACGAATGCCACGTCCTCCAATACGATATTCAACCAGACCTTTCCCAAGGGGACGGTTGCTTGGACCAACCTGCAGTTCATCGTCAACGCCACCGGACCCAGCACCGTTCTGCAAATTGCCGCGCGAAACGATCCGTATTACTTTGGTCTCGATGACGTCAATTGCTGGCCGATTCCCACGCCCTCGTTCCGCAACATCTCCAAAGTGACCGCCAACGCCGTTGCGTTGACCTGGAACTCCCTGACGAATATTGCTTATCGGGTGGAATATTCGACCAACCTGATCAATACCAATTGGACTCCCCTGGTCACCAATACCGCCGCCGGTTTCACCCTGACGATAACCAATTCCATCGGCACCAATTCGTCCCGGTTCTATCGCATCCGCCAGTTGCCGTAACACTTCGCCGTCCTTGCCCGCGAAGATGGATGCGGTAGGATAGACACGTGATCGGTTTGCTCCAGCGCGTTGAACAAAACATCCAAAACCGCCGGCTGCTCCAGCGCGGGCAGGCGGTTTTGGTGGCCGTCTCCGGCGGGTTGGATTCAATGGCCCTGCTGCATGCGCTCCATCAACTTTCATCGCGTTACCGTTGGCAGTTGACCGTCGCGCATTTCAATCACCAGCTCAGGGGACGCAGCAGCGACGCCGACGAAGAACTGGTCCGCCGGACTGCCGCCGCGCTGAGGCTGCCCTTCACCGCCGGACGGGCCAACGTGAGGGAATTTGCGCAAAAATCAAAATTGTCCGTCGAAATGGCCGCGCGAAAATTGCGGCATGATTTTTTTGCGCGCACGGCAAAAGAGCGTAAACTTCGCGTCATCGCGCTGGCGCATCATGCCGATGACCAGGTGGAACTGTTCTTTCTGCGCGTCCTGCGCGGGGCGGGCGGCGAAGGTCTGGCGGGGATGAAATGGCGGTCGCCATCGCCGGTGGATTCAAAAATCGTGCTCGTGCGGCCGTTGCTCGATGCGACCAAGGCCGAATTGCGCGGGTTCGCGCATGAAAATAAAATCCGCTTCCGGGAAGACGCCACCAACGCATCTCTCGATATGCCGCGCAACCGCGTTCGCCACGAATTGCTGCCGCTGCTGCAACGCAGCTATCAGCCGGCCCTGACCAGAACGGTTTTGCGGCTCATGGAAATCGTCGGCGCGGAGGCCGACATGGTGGGCAAAATCGCACGGCAATGGCTCCGTAGCAGTCCCGCACTGCGGGATGAGTCCGCTCAAACTAAAAGTCAGAGCCGACTCACGCCGGCTGCCACAATAGAAAAAGAAAAATTTGTCATCCTGCCCGTCGCAGTTCAACGCCGCATTCTGCAAATGCAATTGTCGGAGGCCGGCGTGCCGGCGGATTTTGAGCTGATCGAATCGCTCCGGCAGTCGGCCGATGTTCCGGTCAGCTTAAGCTCTGAACTCTCCGTTTTGCGCGATGTCGCCGGCACGGTCAGCTTGCGCCTGGTGCAGCGGTCCGATTTTAATGCCAGGGAGACGGTCGTCAGGCTGGCGGGCCGGGCAGGGGACGTGGGGTTTGATGGCAGGAAATTCATCTGGGCGTTGAAAGAATACAACGGCTCGCGAGGGCGCTCGCCCCACCAGACGGAGTTTTTTGACGCGGCCAAGGTGGGAGGCAAAATCACGTTGCGACATTGGCGCCCGGGCGACCGGTTTCAACCAATTGGTTTAAAGTCACCGGTGAAACTTCAGGATTTGTTTACGAACCGGAAAATTCCACGCGCCCGGCGGCGGGAATTGATGGTGGCGGCGGCGGAGAATGGTGAAATATTCTGGGTGGAAGGTCTGCGGATTTCGGAGAATTTCAAACTGACCCCGCAGACCAAACGGCGTCTGGTCTGGCGCTGGCGGCATTTGGCAGTTTCTTAATAACGGCACGAAAGCGCTGAATTCCATGAATTGTTGCACTCCGAAAGTGTCAGGGAAAGTGCTTTACACCCCGGCGGTGAATAACTATCATCCACCACTCTTATTGAATATGGAAGCGAAGACGAAGACGATCGACCAATTTAAGTTGCATGGCAAAGACACGGGTTCAGCGGATGTGCAGGTTGCGCTGCTGACCCAGCGGATTAACCATCTGACCGAACATCTGCAGACCTTCAAAAAAGATCACAGCTCGCGCCGCGGGCTGCTGATGATGGTCGGCCAGCGCCGGCGCCTGCTCGAATACCTGCAAAACACAGATTTGAACCGCTATCAGGCGGTCACGAAGAAATTGAAGCTGCGCCACTGAATTTGCGGAGGCGCGGCTCTTATTTTTTGACCAGCCGCCTTCCGCTCTCGAATTTGAGCCGGAAACGCGAACGGCTCGATTCCCAAACCGAAATCATCGCGAATAAAGAATCCGTTGCCCCTGGGAAATTTCAATCAGCTCCGAAAGTGTTCGGAGTTCACTGAAGTTCCTCCGGTGGCAATGGGCCAGTTCATATGCCAGAAAAAATCACCGCCCAGGTGGGCGACAAACAAATATTCATTGAAACCGGAAAACTCGCCAAACAGGCGGATGGCGCCGTAACCGTCCAGCTCGGCGAAACCATCGTCATCGTGGCGGCCGTCGCCGCCACCAAGGCCAAGGAAGGTCAGGACTTTTTCCCCCTGACCGTTGATTATCGCGAAAAAGCGGCGGCGGCGGGCAAGTTCCCCGGCGGTTACTTCAAGCGCGAAGGCCGTCCGACGGAAAAGGAAATTCTCACCTGCCGGCTCACCGACCGTCCGATTCGTCCGCTCTTTCCCAAGGGCTGGTACAATGAAGTGCAGGTGCAAACCGTCGTCCTCAGCGCCGACGGCCAGAACGACCCCGATATTCTCAGCATCATCGGCGCGTCCGCCGCGCTGATGGTCAGCGACATCCCCTGGGCCGGCCCGCTCGGCGCGGTTCGCGTCGGCCGCATCAAAGGCCAGTTCATCGCCAATCCGACTCACGCCGAACAGGCCGATAGCGATCTCGATCTCGTCTATGTCGGCAACACGAATGACATTGTGATGTATGAAGGTTCGGCTCGGGAAATCACCGAAGCCGATTTCAATGCCGCATTGAAGTACGCGCAGGAAGCCATCCAGCCGATGATCGCCGCGCAAAAGGAACTCGTCGCCAAGGTCGGCAAGAAGAAACGCGAAATCACGCTCAATATCGTCCCCGATGAAATTCTTCAGGAGGCAAAGAAGCTCGCCGGTGACCGTTTTGTGCCCGCACTGCTCACGCCCGGCAAACTCGCCCGCGAAACCGCCTGCAAGGCGATCCAGGACGAGGTTGGCGCCAAACTCCTCGAAAAATTCGGCGCGGAAAAAATCACTGACTTTGTCGTCAACGACGCATTTTACTACATCCAGAAGGAGGCGGTTCGCGGTTTGATTTTAGACCACGGCAAACGTCTCGACGGCCGCGCCTTTGACGTCGTGCGCCCGATTTCCAGCGAGGTCGGCATTTTGCCGCGCGCCCATGGTTCGGCGTTGTTCTGCCGTGGCGAAACCCAGGCGGTCACGCTGGCCACGCTGGGCACCGGTGACGACACGCAGGAATTTGATTCCTACACCGGCGGCGGCAGCGAGAAGAAATTCATCCTGCACTATAACTTCCCAAACTTCTCCGTCGGTGAAACCGGCCGCATCAGCGGTCCGGGCCGGCGCGAAATCGGCCACGGCGCGCTCGCCGAGCGCAGCATCGAGCCGATGATTCCGACGGAAAATTATCCTTACACCATCCGCGTCACCAGCGAGATCATGGAATCCAACGGCTCGACGTCCATGGCAAGCGTTTGCGGCGGCACGCTGGCGCTCATGGATGCGGGCATCCCGATGATCCGCCCCGTGGCGGGCATCAGCGTCGGCATCTGCACCGAACTCGACGCGAACAAGAAAATTTCCAAATACCAGCTCCTCACCGACATCATCGGCTGGGAGGATCATTACTGCGACATGGATTGCAAGATTGCCGGAACGGAAAAAGGCATCACCGGCTTCCAACTCGACCTGAAGTTGAAGGGATTGCCGCACGCCATCATGGCCGAGGCGATTGAAAAGACCCGTGTCGCGCGCATGCATATCCTGGCGGAAATGGCCAAAACCCTCGCCGCTCCGCGCAAGGAAATCAGCAAATACGCCCCGCGCATCGAAACGGTCAGGATCAACCCCGAAAAAATCGGCGCGCTCATCGGTCCCGGCGGCAAGAACATCAAGCGTCTCGTCGAGGAATCCGGCTGTGAAATTGACATTGAAGACGACGGCACGGTGAACATCTTCTCCGTTTCGCCGGAAGGCATGAAGATTGCGCTCGACGCCATCACCGGCATGACGGCGGAAGCCGAAATCGGGAAAATCTATCGCGGCAAGGTTGTCACCATCAAGGAATTCGGGTGCTTCGTGGAATTCCTGCCCGGCAAGGACGGTCTGGTGCATATCAGCGAACTGGCCAATTTCCGCGTCAAGAAAACCGAAGACATCGTCAAGGTCGGCGATGACATCACGGTCAAATGCCTCGGGGTGGACGAAAAGGGCAGGGTGCGGCTCTCGCGGAAGGCCGCGATGGAAGACCGCGACAAGGAAGCCGCGGCCGCGCCCGCGCCCGAAGCCAAATAGTCCTGGCAAAATCAATTCCAGCGCGAACGGGCAACCGTTCGCGCTTTTTGTTGACCTTTGTCCAAAGAGCGAAGATTGACGCTGATGAATCTTCAGCGCACACTGCCACCGGGTTCGTGAAGCTGCCATGAAAAATGGTGGGATTCATGCGAAGAATGCGAGTATTGGGAAAGATTCTTCCCATCCTTCCTATGACTCTCATCCTATCATCCCCCCGCGCGGCGATTACCAGACTCTCCACTCCTTCCAAAAAGCCGAGATCGTCTATGATATTACCTTTCGCTTTGCGCACAGGCATCTCGCCAAGGGTGACCGCACCGTGGACCAGATGATTCAGGCTGCCCGCTCGGGCAAAAAGAATCTCCTGGAAGGCAGCAAGGCCGCGCTCACCTCCAAGGAAACCGAGATCAAGCTCACCAACGTGGGCCGGGCCAGCCTGGAAGAGTTGCTGGATGACTACAAAGATTATCTCCGCGCCCGCGACCTGAAAATGTGGGACAAAGATTCCAAAGCAGCGCAATATGTCCGCGGACTCGGACGCAAGATGCCGCAGACCTACGAGCTATACCGCGAATTCATGGAAACCCGCCCGCCGGAAACCATCGCCAATATTGCCATCTGCCTGATTCATCAGGCCAATTACCTGATTGACCAGCAACTCCGCCGGCTGGAAAAGGATTTTCTCGAACAGGGCGGCTTGCGCAAACGCATGACCCGCGCCCGGCTCGCTTACCGGAGCCACTCGCTCCAGCAATGAATCTCACGGCGGTCCAGTTTTAGCCTTAAGCCTTAAGCCTTTAAAAAAATAAGCCCCGTCCGGTAAGGTTGATCCGCCGGTCGGGACTGGAAGTAGAAACTACAGGCAGGATTACTGGCAGGTTAACTGGAGATCATAATTTCCGGCGTGGTTGACGCCGCGTGTTCTTCGCCAAATGTTGCGAAGTAAATTCTGTGTGCGCTTAAATATTTATCCATGAAAGCAGCAGATGCAACTGATGTGCCACATGTGAATCCCCTCGAATTGCTGGCTTTTCAATCGCTGCACTTTTTGGGGGTGATGTTTTTTGCCCCCTGCGGCCAAAAGCATTCACCGGCCATCCCCATCTGCCAATCCGATCTCAACCACGGATGAATCCAGATTTGAGCGGCCAGGAATTTCTGACAGGATGAACAGGATTTTCAGGATGAACTTCCGCCTTCCTTGCCGCGCCGAAATCGGATGCAGGCAGGGGCCCTTGCTGGACCCAGCCGAGACGGATATTCGGTCGCTGAAGCGAGATCCTGAGGCGTTGCGTCGCCGGCTGAACGGTGTGCCGATGGACGAACCGATGGCCGTGCTCCTCTGAAAGGAACAGGCGGGGAAGAGCAGCCAATTATTGTATTGCGGAAATGCCCGGGCGGCAAGCAGCCGCGGTCATGCAGCCGGAGGGCTGGTTCAGTCCGGCTGTATTGTTTTTGCGCGGAACATAAGGGGTTTGACTCCGTGGCATGACAAACGTAAATTCCAATCGAATGCTGGTTGTTGAATCAAAGGTGGCGAGTGCGAATGCGGTTGACTCGCCGAATGCCAATCCGAATCGTTCCTGGAAACAAATTGTGGAACCGGTGGAGCCTTTTCTACAGGCGGTCACGCGGCAATTGATCAGGCAGGTCAACGATTTTGATCCGCAAATCATTCCCTATGCGCAATACGCCCTGAACGGCGGCGGGAAGCATTTGCGCCCCACGATTCTGGCGTTGTCCGCCGGCGCACTCGGCGAGGTGACCGAGGCGCACGTGTCGGCGGCGGTCATCATCGAAATGGTCCACCTGGCGACGTTGGTGCATGACGATGTGATGGACGAGGCGAAAATCCGCCGCGACCAGCTCACGCTCGCGGCCAACTGGGGCAACGAAATCGCCGTGCTCTTCGGTGATTGCCTGTTTGCCCAAGCGTTGAAACTGGCGGCCAGCTTTCCCACGCCGGAGGTCTGCCGCGCCGTCGCGATGTCAACCAACACGGTCTGTTCCGGGGAAATTTTGCAGACGCAGCATCGCCACAAGTTTCCCAGCTCGCGGCGCGAGTATTTCCGCGTCATCGGGATGAAAACCGCCGAATTGTTCACACTTTCATGCGATCTGGCGGCATTTTTGAGCGGGGCGACACCGAAACGGCGCGCCGCCCTGCGGCAATTCGGCGCGGCGTTCGGCACGGCGTATCAGGTTTATGACGATTGCGTGGATTTGTTCGGGACGGAAGCGTCGGCCGGCAAGTCGCTGGGGACGGATCTGGCGAAGGGCAAATTGACATGGCCGGTGCTGCTGGCGTGGGAGCGCGCGAACGCCGCCGACCGGGCGCATCTGGAGAATCTGGTCGAAAACTGGCAGCCTGAAAATCTGGCGGCCGTGAATGTATTGCTGGCCCGATACGAAACCTTCGAGCCGTCGCAGGAAGTCATCGCGCGCTATTTGGAGCAGGCGCGGCGGGCGTTGCGGGTATTGCCGGAATCCAGCGGGCGCGCGGGATTGTCCGGTCTGGCGGATTTTTTGGCGCAACAAACCGACGCCCTGGCGGTTTGTACTTGAGTAAACCATGATTATGTCCGCTCCGATCACATGCACGGATGATTCAGAGACGCCCGCGCCAGTCGATGAAGACTTGCTGGTGCGGCAGGCGCGGCGTGGTGATTTGCAGGCTTACGATGAATTGGTGCGGCGTCATCAGGAGCGTATCTACGCGACAATTTATCACATGACCGCCAATCATGAGGATGCCAATGACCTGGCGCAGGAATCGTTCATCAAGGCATATCAGGCGCTGAAATCGTTCAAAGGCGGCTCCAGTTTTTACACCTGGCTGTACCGGATAGCGGTCAACAAGACGATTAATTTCCTCAAACAGCGCAAAAACCGCATCCACATGAGCCTGAACGACTTGGACTTCAAAGCCGAACACGACCCGGATTTGATGGCCTTGATTTCAGATAAGACGCCGCGCCGCGAGGCCGGTTTGACGGAATTGCAGGAAAAATTGAACGACGCGTTGCTGAAGTTGTCTGAACCACATAGATTGGTTGTTGTTCTGCACGATGTGCAGGGGCAATCACACGAAGAGATTGCAAAAATCATGGATTGCAACATTGGTACTGTCCGGTCGCGGCTGTTTTATGCCCGACAGCAATTACAGGCGTTGTTATCCGATTACTTGAAGTAAAGATATGTACAAAAACGAAAACAACTTCGAGTCGTTGCGCCGTTTACTGGCTCTCAAACGGTACGAAACGCCGCCGCCGGGATATTACCACCACTTTTCAAGCCAGGTGCTGCAGCGAATCCGCGCCGGCGACACCGGAACATCAGCCGGCTGGGCGGAGGATTTGTTTGGCCAGGCGCCCTGGCTGGAAAAATTGTTGCATGCGTTTGATGTGAAACCGGTTTTTGCGAGCGCTTTTGCCGGGGCGCTTTGTTTGCTGCTGCTTCTCGGAATAATCTATGCGGAACGACCGGATTTCACACCGCAGCCGATCCTGCAAACCGCGGCTGCCAGCCCCACCGCCGTCTCCACCCCCACCACTTCGCTAGCCGCCGTGTCGCCGACCGTGCTGTCCGAGCCGGCGGATCAACAGCCAGGGATAGTCACCAGCACCAGTCCGGTGCTCAGTCTGCAGCCGGTTGCTCCACCTTTTGAACA
>JBEKSU010000080.1:0-13515 GCA_049516755.1 Verrucomicrobiota bacterium
TGCGCCTGACCGCGGCTTCGCACGTGGCCCTGTATATTGGTGCGTCCCCGGTGTGGAACCTGTTGTGGGAAGAACGACCGCAACGGACGTGGGCCAGCGCGCGGCGTTACGGAGCGGCGTTGCTCGCGCTGGCTGGCGTGCTGGTCCTGTTCTGGCCGGCTTTGCAAACGGCACAGATGGACCTGCTCGGTGAATTTTTGGGGCTGGCCGCGGGCATCTTGTGGGCGAATGTCAGCCATCAAATGCGCATTTTAAGCGCCAATCTGAGCGGGGCGGAAGTCGCGGCGCACACGATGTGGATGTCGGGAATCGCGCTGATGCCGTTTGCGTTGGTTGAGATTGGCAGGTACGGCGGCGTTCCAATCAATGTTCGATCCCTCGGCGTGCTGGGGTTCTGCGTCCTGTTTGGCAGCGTGATTGCCTACGCGCTCTGGAACAACGCGCTACGCCACTGGCGCGCAAGCCAGGTCGTGCTGTTCAACAATCTCGTTCCATTGAGCACGATGACCTGGGCGCATTTCTTTCTGCGCGAGCCGGTCACGTCCACGTTCTGGACGGCGATGATTTTGATTGTCGCCGGCGTGGTGTTGGGACAGGCCAACTGGGCGAAACTTTTTGGCATGCCGGAAGGATTCTGAGCGGGGAAATGACGAATGACGAAGCCTTAATGACTAAAGAATGACGAAATCCGAATGACAAATTATTTCCCCGGCCAAATAATTCGGTATTCGGGCATTGGGATTTCTTTCGTCATTCGGATTTAGGGTTTAGTCATTTTTCTCGAAGATTGCAGTCTGAATGCATGCTCATTAAAAAATATGGACATCAAAAATCTCAACGAAGCCCCGCCGTTCATCACCAAGGACGGCTCGGAAATCCGTGAATTGCTGGCACATCGCAATTCTGTCATTCGCAACCAAAGCCTGGCGGAAGCGCGTCTCCCGGCCGGCACCAGCACGCAGGAACATTATCACGTCAAAACCGAGGAAATTTATTGCATCACGCACGGTGCGGGACGGATTCGCATCGATGGCGAAACGCGCGACGTTAAAACCGGCGACGCCATTGCCATCCCGCCCGGCCACAAACACAAGCTTTGGAATACCGGCAGTGAACCGTTGCGATCGCTGTGCTGCTGTGCGCCAGGCTATGAGAACGACGATACTATAATCACGGAAAGTGTCGCCTGGCCCTGAATTGATTGATGTGTGAATCGTGAATTGACCTGTGCCCCGTTGCACGTTTAACTGTCGCCATGAAATCGCTCATGCCGTTGGCGCTCATAATCGCCGGAATGTTGGCAGCCGGCTGCCTGCATCATCGGCCCGCGCGTTCAACCGCCCCCGCCGCCGCTGGTTCCCAGCCGATTGTCACGCCCGATAATTCGCTCACCGCCAGGGTCGTTTCCTATAATGCGTCCGGACGTTTTGTGGTGCTGAGTTTTCCCATCGGCCAGATGCCCAAGCTGGATCAGGACCTTTTTTTGTACCGTGAAGGCATGAAAGTCGGCGAAGTCAAAATCACCGGTCCGCAGCGGGAGAACAACATCGTGGCCGATCTGGTCACCGGCGAAGCCCAGATGGGCGACGAAGTGCGCGACCAGTGATTTTCCGCAGGAGCCGACGTAAGGAGGCTGCAAACTATTTTGACGGTGGAGAAGATTTTGAGCCTTGTCACCCCGGCTCCTACAAGGAGCTAATCCTCTTTCTTGTGCGATTTTTCGGTGAATGCCTTGACCGTCTTGGGCAGCGCATTCTTCTGGTACGGCGAATGGAGATTGAAATAAATGCCGCACAAAGGCCGTTCGTCGTCGCCCTGGCTCAAAATGACCGTCATCTGGTTGTCCAGCGCAATGCCGTGGCGCAGACCCGGGCCGCGACTTTCATAGGCCTTGATCGCCTTGGCCATCAGTGAGACCAGTGACACCTCAAAATCTTCCGGTGTCTTCTCAAGACACACGACGAATTTGTCGTAGGTTTTTACGGCGGCGGCAATTTCGCGTTTGAAAGTATCAATTGTCATCAATTCAACCTAAACCATTTCCTCCAAAATGCATTAAATTAAATCTGCCTCCGCGCGCAGCGTGGCTTTTGGCCGCGCCCCGAACAACTCCGTGCCAATGCGCACCATCGTCGCGCCTTCTTCAATCGCAACTTCAAAATCGCCGCTCATGCCCATGCTCAAATGCGGCAACGGAGCGCCGAGCGCCGTCTCGGCGCGCACCTTCAACTCGCGCAGTTGCCTGAAATAGGGCCGCGCCTTTTCCGCCTCCGCCGACCATGGCGGCACGGTCATCAAACCGTGAATTTCAATCCGCGGCAGCGCGTTGAGCTCCTCGAGTTCCGCCAGCAGCCGTTCCGGCCGGTAACCAAACTTGCTGGCTTCGCCCGCGACGTTCACTTCCAGCAAAACCGGCATGGTCCGGGCCGCCTGTTCCGCGCGCTTGTTGATTTCCTGCGCGAGCGACAGGCTGTCCACGCTCTGAATCATTTTGAAAAGCTCGACCGCGTCGCGGCACTTGTTCGACTGCAAATGGCCAATCATATGCCAGCGCAAATGGCCGGGGCACAAGGGAATTTTTGCCTTCGCCTCCTGCACCTTGTTCTCGCCAAACAAAATCAGGCCGAGTTTCGCCGCCGCCGACACCGCTTCCGGCGGATGGCTTTTGGTCACCGCCAGCAACGTGACGGAATCCGGGTCGCGGTTGACACGTTCACACGCGGTAGCGATGCGCTTTTGAATAGAAGCCAAATTCGCGGCCAAATCCATGAACCCATCGTAAATCGAAAATGGCGAATCGTAAATTCTTTCGGCAATTTAATTGCCAGTGTCACCGGGCTTTGATTTTGTACTTCCACAACATGTTTTCAACCGCCGAACCGCTTCGCAACCCGCCGGATGGTTTGTCCTTTGGACAGGTCCGGTTGCAGTTTGTCCGAATTGTTCCCGGTAGTGTGTCACGCGGGTTCGTTCCCTCTTACCATTTCCGTATTATCGTTGCGGACGGTACGGACGTCGGCCACATCAACTTCCGGGTAGGGGAGACCGAGCACGTCCGGCTTTGTGCCGGACATGTTGGCTATGAGATTACCGCGACGTTCCGGGGTCATGGTTTTGCGCTGCAAGCGTGCCGCGCGCTCGCTCCATTTGTCCGTTCATTCTATAAATCGGTCATCCTTACAAGTAACCCGGACAATTCTGCGTCCATCCGGACGATCGAACAGTTGGGCGCGCATTTCATCGACGAGGTTGTCGTCCCGCCACATGATCCACATTATCAGAGTGGTTCGCGCAGCAAGAAACGATACCAATGGACGCCTTGAGCAAATAATGTGTTGTGCTAATTTGAGGAAAATAAAGTCAGGCTCACACCGCCATCGTAAATCGTAAATTCTTTCCATGAATTATTGGATCGTGAAATCGGAACCGGAAGCCTACGCGTGGACGACGCTGGTGACGGACGGCAAAACGGCATGGACCGGTGTGCGGAATTTTGCGGCGCGAAACAACCTCCGCGCGATGAAAGCCGGCGACCTCGTCTTTTTTTATCACAGCGGCGATGAAAAATCCGCCGTCGGTCTGGCGCGGGTGGCCAGGGAATCCTATCCCGACCCGACGGCGGAGGAGGGCGACTGGTCGGCGGTGGATCTCGTGCCGGTCAAAACCCTGGCCTGGCCCGTCGCGCTTTCCCAAGTCAAGGCCGACAAAATCCTGCGGGAGATGAAGCTGGCCAAGGAGTCAAGACTGTCGGTCTCCCCGGTTACCCGCGGGCAATTCGCGCGCTTGCTCAAGCTCGCGGAAACAAAACTGTGAATCTCCGTTTTGTCAGGGCGAGGACTCCGCACCGCGCCGCGGCTTGCGCGACAGTGCGCCCTAACGGCGGCAAAAAACTTCACGGACTGAATCAAACACCGCTTGTACCATCTTCGATGCCTGCTTCGGCGTTGTACAATAGGGCGGCATCAGCACGATGACGTTGCCGACGGGCCTCGTGAGCACGCCGCGTCGCGCCATTGCTTCACAAACGCGAATGCCCGCACGTTCCCGCAAATCAAACGGCGCCCGCGTCCGCCAGTCCCGAACCAGCTCAATGCCGGCAATCAAACCGACCTGCCGGATGTCGCCGACGTTGGGCAGCGGCCAAAGCGTTTGCAATTCATCGTGAAGATTGTTTTCGAGACATTGCCTCGCACGAAGAGATTCCCCGCTTTTCAGGATATCCAGGCTCGCCAGCGCCGGCGCCGCGCCAAGTTGATTGGCCGTGTAACTGTGGCCATGAAAAAAAGTTTTGAATTCTTCGTATTCGCCCAAAAAAGCATCAAATATCTTCTGCGTCGTCAAAGTCGCCGCCATCGGCAGATAACCGCCCGTCAACCCTTTGGCCAGGCACAGAAAATCCGGCTGCACGCCTTCGTGCTGGCAGGCGAAAAGAAGTCCAAAGTCCACAGTCCGAAGTCCAAGGCCAGAGGAGCCGATCCGCCCGAAGCCGGTCATCACTTCGTCGGCGATGAGCAGCGCGTCATGGTGGTGCGCGATTTCGGTCACCCGCCGCAACCAGCCCTTCGGCTGCGGAATCATTCCCGCCGCGCCCTGCATCAACGGCTCAAAGATAAATGCCGCATAGGGATTCCCCTTTCGTTTCTGCGACACAAACTTCTTTTCCACCAGCCCGGCGCATTCCCAGTTGCATTGGCGATATTCCCGGGCATCGGCGCGCTCCGGCCGGGCGCGATTGAACGGGCACCGATAGCAATACGGTGACATAACCTTGTCCGTCTTGAACAGCAAACCGAAATAACTCTTGTGAAACAAATCGATGTGACCGAGCGAGACCGCGCCGACGGTGTCGCCGTGATATGCGCCTTCGAGTGAAAGGAAACGCGGTTCGATTCGACGGCGAACCGCGGGCAGGCTGCCCGCGCTCCGGGTGCGGCGGGTGAATTCGTAGGCGAGCTTGAGCGCAACTTCGAGCGCGGTCGAACCGTCATCGGAAAAGAAAACCTTTTCCAATTTGCGATTGCGGATTGCAGATTGCGGATTGGCTGCCCGGACCAGCCTGGCCGCCAGGAGCGACGCCGGTTCATTGGCCAGACCGAGCGCCGAGGAGTGTGCGACTTTTTTGAGTTGCTGCTGGATCGCCGCGTTGATCTTCGGATGATTGTGGCCGTGCAGATTCGTCCAGATCGAGGAATTCGCGTCGAGATATTCATGTCCGCGCAGGTCGCGCAAAACCGTGCCTTTGCCCGCGATAATGACCACTGGTTCGCGCTTCAGCCAGCCGCGCATCTGGGTGAAGGGATGCCAGACGAACTGGTGGTCAAGTTTGGCGAGCCTGTTCATTTGCGATTGCGGATTGGCTGGAAGGCCGCGACAAGTTGTGAAATATCGTCAGACGTATGGGTTGCAGTCACGGTCACACGCAAACGCGCCTTGCCGCGGGCCACGGTTGGATAACGAATCGCCGGAACAAAAATGCCCCGCTCACGCAAGGTGGCGGAAGCAGCAACCGCCCTGATTTCGTCGCCGATCAAAACGGGGATGATCGCACTTTTGAGTTGCGGATTGCGGATCGTGGATTGCGAATTCAATTCGTCGATTCGCTCAAAAAGCTGTTTTCTTCGGGCTTCCCCGGCTTTCGATTGAATAAAACGAATACCGGCTGCGGCGGCTGCGGCGGCGGCCGGAACGGGCGCGGTGGAGAAAATGAAGCTGCGGGCGCGGTTGATGAGAAAATCGATCAACGGACGTGAGCCGCAAATGTAACCGCCCGAAGCCCCCACCGCCTTGCCGAGCGTCCCCATCTGGATTTCAATCCGCTCGCTCACGCCGCATTCCTCCGCCACGCCGCGGCGATATTTTCCGTAAAGCCCGGTCGCGTGCGCCTCATCCACCATCAACCATGCGCCATGTTTTTCCTTGAGCGCGACAATCTTGCGCAACGGCGCGGCATCGCCATCCATCGAGAAAACGCTTTCCGTGACAATCAGCAATCGCCCCTGACTTTGGACTTTGGACTTCGGACCTTGGACTCGATTTGCCCATTTCAGTATTTTTTCCAGGTCTTCCAAATCGTTATGGGCGAAGACGCGGATTTTTGCGCCGCTTAGCCGGGCGGCATCCACAATGCAGGCGTGAACGAGTTTGTCCACGATAATCACGTCATCCTTGCCGAGCAACGCGCAGATGGTGCCGATGGCGGTGGCATAGCCGGTCGAGAAACTCAATGCGGCCTCGACGCCTTTGAAATCGGCAAGCGCTTCTTCCAGTTCGTGATGCGGCGCGAGCGACCCGCAAATCAGCCGGGACGCGCCCGAACCGGCGCCGAATTTTTCCACGGCCCGGATTGCAGCTTCCTTGAGCAACGGGTCCCCGGCCAGGCCGAGATAATCGTTCGATGCAAAATTGAGCAGCGTCCGGCCATCAATCTGGATGCGCGTGCCCCGCGGTGCATCCACGCGGCGCAATTCGCGGCGCAAACCCCGGGCGTGCAAGGCATCAAGGCGTTCGGTCAGTTCCTGGTCGAATGTGTTCACGAGCTTTGCGGCGGAATGACCCACTGTCCGTCTATCATGCTGGCGCTCACGTCGCCAACATGACTGAGCACGGCTTCACAGGCATTGCTGGTTTTCGCGCTGGCCGGTATCGCAATCAAATCGGCCAGGGCATTTTTGGAAAGCTCCCCGATCTGCCCGGCCCGGCCAAGGGCGCGCGCGCCGTTGATCGTGACCAGGCGCAGAATCTCCGCCGGCGGGAGTTTGGAGTCGCTGGCCGCCAGCTCGCGCATTTCCTCGAACAGGTTGAGTTCGGGGTTCTGTTTCCTGGTTTTGCGAACGGTGGCCAGACTGTCCGTGCCAAGGCAGATGTTGACGCCGGCGCGGGTGAGCCGCTGTCGCAGAAACGGCGGATGGCGGAAATAATCATGGCTGCGCGGGCAATGAACAACGTGAGTGCGGTGTTCGCCGAGCAGTGCGGCATCGCCGCGCGCAAGGCAATTGACATGGATGGCGATCAGATATTTGCCGAGTATTTTATGGCGGGCGAGGTGTCGGACCGGAGAGCCGAGGCCGCAGTCGGACATGTCGCGGACGTTGCGTTGCATCCAATTGAACATAACGCCGCGCGCGCGCATGAACATTTCAAATTCCTGCGTGGATTCCGCAACGTGAATGCAAAGCTGCCGGCCGCGCTCGCGGGCGGCACGCACGCTCAGGCGGAGCAGCTCGGGTATGGTGGAGTAGGGGGCGTGAGGCGAAAGCGAGGCGGAACATCGGGGGTGCGACAGTGAATCGATTTTAACGATGGCTTCTTGGAGGATGGCCGCCGGTTCGCGCCGGGCGCGTATGCCGGTCATTTCGAGAAACGAAAAGACACGCAACGGCGTGGCGTTCCAAACTTTGGGCAAAAGATCGGGGACGGTTTCGATGTCCGCGACGGTCGTCGTGCCGGTGCGTACGAGCATCCGCGCGCCATTCAGCCAGGAGCGCTTGTAATCGGAATAGCCCCATCCGGATTTGGCGGAAAGGATGAGTGAAATCCAGTCGGTAAAGGTTTTCGGCGGCGGCAACATTCCGGCCATGTCGGTGTAGTCGAGGTGGCAGTGGGCGTTGATGAGGCCGGGCAGCAGAATCACGTCGCCGAGGTCGGAAATGATTCCGTTTGCGCGCGGCCGCAGGTCCGGCCAGGAACCCACCGCGCGAATGCGGTTTCCGGAAATGACCAACGCGCCGTTTTCAATGGGCGGCTGCGAGACCGGCAAAATGGTGCGGGCGCGTAAAATCATTCCGGCTGAATCGATCATCGTCAAATCTTTGAACCGGTTAATACGATTTAACGACCAACGAATCAACGTTCAACACTTAGTCCGTTTCCGTTTCCTGGCGGGTCTGCTTGCTGCGGGCGGCATTCTTGTGTTTGCGGGCCTTCCACTTGTTGTGGCGTTTACGGATTTGCTGCTCGATTTTTTTGGTGACCTTGTCGATGGCCGCGTAAAGATCGCTGTCGACGTGCTCGGCAAAAAGATCGGGTCCGCGCACACTCAGGCGGATGGAGCAAGATAATTGCTTTCCGGCGGCGCGGGTATGATCCAATTCGAGCGTCACCCGCGCATCAATGGTGCGCTGGTCAAAATGGTCGAGTTTCTCCAGTTGTTTGATGACATGTTCCTCGATGGCCTTGGTCAGCCTGATGTTGTGCGTCGAAAGTATCAATTTCATGCTTCCAACATGCAATCACGGTCCCCAAAAATCCAGTTTTTCCTTGGATTTTACAGGTGTAGCGAAAGTCGTGCCACTTTTTGCTTGTGGTCGTTCAGAACCCGATTTATCTTTCCGTGGCAAATGGCACAAGGTTTGCAATTATCCACGCGCCTGACGCAGTCGTTGGTGCTCGCGCCGCAACTCCAGCAATCGCTGGCGTTGCTGCAGGCGCCCACCCTCGAACTCAAAGCGCTCGTCGAACAGGAGTTGCAGCAAAATCCCGTGCTGGAGGAAATGGCGCCGGAGGAAATTGACCTGCGCGACCAGTCGGAGCGTGATTCCGATGAAGTGGCCGAACCGCCCGCTGCCGCCGAACTGGCGGAAGACGGTGTGATTGATTCCGTGGCGGAAAAGGGGGTTGAAGGCCCCGTGGACGATTTTCAGGCGGAATTCGACAAGCTCGTGCAGCTCGACCAGGAATGGCGTGACCATTTTTCGCAGACCAACATTCCCATCCGTCAGACCGCCGAAGAGGAGGAAAAGCGCCAGTTCATGTTCGACTCGCTCGCGGTGGGAACCTCCTTCACCCAGATGCTGATGGACCAGTCGCGGGAGACCAACCTGAAGGACGAGCAACACGGCATCGCGGAGTTGATTATTGGCAACATTGACGATTACGGCTACCTCAAGTCCACGGTGGAAGAGATGGCGTCGGCCACCAATTTGCCACCGGAAAAAATCACCGAAGTCCTCAAGGTAATCCAGACCTTTGACCCGCCGGGTGTGGGCGCGCGCGACTTGCGCGAATGTCTGATGCTCCAGCTCGAACGCGCCGGCCGGCAGGAATCGCTCGAATATCGCATCGTGCGCGATTTCATGGACGCGCTGGGCAAGCGGCGCATTCCGGAAATCGCCCGCGGCACCGGCTGTAGCGTCGAGGAGGCGCAGGAAGCCATGGGCCGCATCGGGCGGCTGGAACCGCGTCCCGGACGCGCCTTTTTGCCGGACGCCAACCAATACATTTTACCCGAGGTTTTTGTGCAAAAGTCCGGCGACGATTTCATCGTGACGACCAACGACGAGCACATCCCCCATTTGCGCATCAGCAACATCTACAAGGACCTGATGGCACAGGGCGGAAATTCCGCCGAGGTTAAAAATTACATCCGCGAAAAAATTCGCGCCGGAAAATTTCTGATCAAGAGCCTGCACCAGCGGCAGCAGACGATTTTGAACATCGGCAAGCAAATCGTGAAACGCCAGCGGGAGTTCATGGAAAAGGGCGTCTCGCATCTCAAACCGCTCATCATGGCGCAGGTGGCTGAAACCGTCGGGGTTCACGAGACGACCGTGAGCCGCGCCGTTTCCGGCAAGTACATGCAGACGCCGCAGGGTGTTTTTGAGATGAAATATTTCTTCACCGGCGGGCTCCAGACCGCCAGCGGCGAAAACGTGTCCAACACCAGCGTGAAGGACATGATTGCCGAAATTTTTAAGAACGAAGACCCCGCCAAGCCGTTGTCCGACCATGAAGTGGTGAAAATGCTGAGCGAAAAGGGCATCGTCATCGCCCGCCGCACCGTCGCCAAATACCGTCTGGAACTCAACATCCTGCCGTCGAATCTGCGGAAGGTATATTGAGTCACCGTTTGTCCGCCGCTTCCAGTTCGGCCTTGGTTTTTGCCTGCAAGTTGTCCAGTTCCGGCCGCAGTTCTTCCTTGGTTTTCCGGCTCATCCGGTCAATGAACAAAATGCCGTTCAAGTGATCCACCTCATGCTGGATCACCCGTGCGAGCAGGCCGCCGCAGCGAAATTCAACCGGTTTGCCTTTTTCGTTCAAGGCCTTCACGGCCACCGACTCGGGGCGTGTGATTTCGCCGAAAATCTCCGGAAAGCTCAAACAACCTTCGCCGCCTGACACCGGCTCTCCGCCCGGTTTGATTTCCGGGTTGATCAAAACCAGCGGCATGAAGTCATACACGGGAGCGGGCTGGCCGTCCAATTCCAGCCAGGCCGGCCGGTCCTTGGCCTCGCGCACGTCAATGACCGTAAGTTGCAGTGCCTTCCCGACCTGCTGCGCCGCCAGGCCGACACCGTGATTCTTGTTCATCGTCTCGAACATCTCGGCGATAAGCTTTTTGATTTCCGACGTGACCTTTTCGATGCGCGCGCCTCTTTGGCGGAGCACGGGATGGCCGTATTTGACAACTTCTAATATCATTTGAATGTGGCAAGTGACATGTGACAGGATTCATCAGCACGGACCCGGGAAATGCCTAATGACGAAGCTCTAATGACTAAAGAATGACCAAGCTCAAATGACCAAACGCCATGAAAATGTGCTGCCACACTTTTGGATTTTGCCATTGGTAATTCGTTCGTCATTCGGTTTTAGTCATTAGTCATTCAATGGCCAACGCCTCTAATCTGCATGAATTCCCAAAACCTGCAAAATCCTCTCCAACTCATCATCGCTAAAGAACGAGATTTCCACCGTGCCCTTGCCTTGGGCGTAGCGAAGCTGGACCTTGGTGCCGAATTTTTCGCGCAAACGATCCTCCAAATTCACCAGGTGTGGATCGCCGCCCGGTGCGGCAACCGTTTCCGGTTTGATCACGAGCCTGTGTGAATCGCGGTTCTGTAATTTGGCCACCAGCCCCTCGGTCTGCCGCACGTTCAAGCCCTGTTTGACGACGCGCTCGGCGGCGAGCTTTTGTTTTTTTTCGTCGGCCAGACCGAGAATGACCTTGGCATGGCCGACCGAAAGCCGGCCTTCGCGGACGAAATTCTGAATGGCTTGCGGCAGTTTCAGCAGCCGGAGCGCATTGGCCACCACCGCGCGGCTTTTGCCGACCTTGAGCGCAATCTCCTCCTGCGTGAGCTGAAATTGGCCGGCCAGTTGTTCGTAACCGTGCGCCTCCTCGATGGCGTTGAGATTCTCGCGCTGTAAATTTTCGATGAGCGCCAGTTCGAGCACCGCGCGGTCATCGGCCTGGCGGACGATGATGGGCACTTCGGCCAGTTGCAGAAGCTGCGCCGCGCGCCAGCGGCGTTCGCCGGCAATCAATTCAAACTGACCGCCGCGCTCGCGCACGATGAGCGGCTGAACAATGCCCTGTTCGCGGATCGAATCGGCCAGTTCTTGCAGCGCCTCGGCGGAAAAATCCTTGCGCGGTTGCAGTGAACAGGGACGAATCCGGTCCAGCGGCACGCGCTGCACGCGCTCCTGCGCATCGGGCGCGGGCGACGGAACAACGGGTTTTAAAACGGGCGCTGCCGGCGCGGGTGCCGGTTGGGTCAGAACCGGATTACCACCCAACAACGCGCCGAGACCGCGTCCCAATGCAGGTTTCGCCATGCGCGCAGAGTGTCGCAGGGCAGAGGAATTGTCAACGCGAAGCCATCGGAACGTGGTGATGCTGGTGCTCGTGCCTGGAGTGTGGCTGCCCCGGCCATAGCAACCGCAGATGACCACACGCTTTTGCCAATCCGCCGCCGGCCTGCTCTGCCACATTGCTGCGCCCGGGGACGGGCGCACTCCGGCTGCTCCGCGACTTTGGACTTTGGACTTCGGGCCTTGGACTTTATCTTTAAACCGTGAGTCATAAGACCGCCCGTATCGCCGCCCTGATCGAGTCCTTCCGCGGACAGGAACTCGATGCGCATTACCTGGGTTATTTCGATTGTTTCAACCGGCAGCTATTTTACGAGGCGCATGACGTGCTGGAAGATTTGTGGCTCAAGGACAAACACGGGACCAACGGCGCATTTTACAAGGGGCTGATTCAACTGGCCGGCGCTTTTGTCCATCTGCAAAAAAACCGGCCGCAGCCCGCCGCCGCGCTGTTCAAGCTGGCGCTGGCGAATCTCGAAAAGTATCCGGCTGAACACGAGCGATTGGACGTCGCCACCGTTTGCGGGTTGATCCGGAACTGGCTTGGAAGTTTGGAAGCGGCGCATTTTGAAAAGAATCCGTTCACCGGCGGAAACGCACCAAAACTGGCATTGGATTTGCCTCACACTCAAATTTGAACATGAATAAAAAGCGCATTGTGCTGGCCGGCGGCAGCGGGTTCCTGGGTCGGGCGCTCGCTGGGGAATTGCTCCGGCGCGATTATGAGGTCGTCGTTCTGACGCGCGAATTGCGTGAACGTGACGAAGAGGACGAGGTCAGGGAAGTGGAGTGGGATGGCGAACATATCGGCGAGTGGATAAAATATCTGGATGGAGCGGCAAGCGTGGTGAACCTCGCCGGACGCAATATCAATTGCCGCCACACAACGGAGCACCTCCGCGAAATCACCGAATCCCGGGTCAATTCAGTTCGCGCCATCGCCGCCGCCATCTGTCACGTCAAACAACCGCCGCGTGTCTGGGTACAGGCGGGCGCCGTTGGTTTCTACGGCAATTGCGGCGACCAATGGTGCGACGAAACGGCTCCCAACGGCCGGACTTCGCTGGCGGAAGTCTGCCGGCTTTGGGAACAGTCCTGCCACGCCGCCGCCTCGCTTCACACCCGCCGGGTGCTGTTCCGGATCGGCCTGGTGCTGGGACGCGACGGCGGGGCGTTGCCCATCCTGGCCCATCTGACGAAATGGTTTCTCGGCGGCGCGGCCGGAAATGGCAAGCAATACATCAGTTGGATTCATCTCGCGGACCTGACGCAGATGTTCCTGAAAGCCATCGAACCGGAAAATTATCTGGATGGCATCTACAACGCCGTCGCCCCCAATCCGGCCACCAATGCGGAATTCATGCGCACGCTGCGGCGCACCCTTTACCGTCCGTGGTGCCCGCCGGCCCCGGCGTGGGCGGTCAAGCTGGGTTCCCGGCTGACACAGACCGAACCATCGCTGGCGCTGGACGGATGCCGCTGCGCGCCCAAACGGTTTGTTGAAGCCGGTTTTGAATATGAATATCCCGACCTTCGCAGCGCGTTGAAAAATATTTGCCGCTGAAGGCGTGAGCCGGTCCTGGGAGCGCCGGTGGAATCAATGGCGATGACCGACCGCCGCGACAGTGGAAAATTAAATTGTAAATGGCGTCACACCAGCGCTTCGGCAATCACTTCCGCCATGTGCTGGACGCGGACGGGCGCGAGATGCTGGATCTGGTGGCGGCAACTGGTTCCCGACGCCACCACGATGTTTCCGAAAGGCTGGCTCCGGATGACTTGAATCATCGGTTCCGCGATTTTCACCGAGAGTTTGTATTTCGATTCCGTCATGCCGAAGGCGCCCGCCATGCCGCAGCAGCCCGCATCGAGCATCGTCACCGTCCGCTGCGGCATCCGGCAGGCCAGTTGGTACATGTAATCGGA
>JBEKSU010000081.1:0-13427 GCA_049516755.1 Verrucomicrobiota bacterium
GACTGCTGTTTCGTCCTGTGTTCCCTCCAACACCCAAGCCTCGGCTTGCTCCTCGCTCACAAAAACTGTCAGCCACATCCCGAAAGTCCGAACCAGCATTTCAAGCAATTTGGCCAACTTCGATTGATCCCACCGAACTACTAATGCAATCCGTCCAAACCCAGGAAAGCCATCGCGCCAAAAGAGCTTTGCCAGATCGAAAAGCTCTGCCGTTGTGGGACTGGTTCGCAGGGCTGTGACATCCACCAAAACCCGGTTCAATCTCTTTTCGACCAGTTCGACTCGGACTTCCCTCCAGGCCGCCGTCATTTCATCCAGGGAAGAAATGCCCTCGCAGGTGAGGAACACGCAATGGCCAGTTGAAATGATGTAATAAGACATAGGTTCAATCGGTGGAAAAAGGTTTGCCGGCCTGAAGTTCCCGTTCGGCTTGGAGCCAGTCGTCCAGTTCGCGACCCGCCGCGCTACCCCGCGCCAGATAAATTTCGTGGGCGCGCTGCCGGATTTGCTCCAGGGTGGGCGGCAGTTTGGGTGAATGAATGGTTGGCGCACTTTGATACCGTTCACTCGCTTTTCGTTTTGATGTTCTCATAGTGTTTAACCTTTTATTTGTTGTTTAATCGGGGGCCTTTCTACGATCCGGTGAAAACCCAATTCGTCCTGATAACCAATTGGAATTTCGATTCTTAACGCTCTCCGTAGTTTTGCGACGATGCCCCACAAATTGCCGCGCGAGAAATAAACATCGTGGGCGCGTCGGCGGACTTGTCCCAACGTGAGCGGCAGTTGCGGGGAATGGACGGCTGGCGCGCTTTGATACCGTTCACTCGCTTTTTGTTTTGATGTTCTCACACGGGAAAACAAGACCGCCGGGTCCGGTCTTTCACTTTCACGTTCCATTCCAGAGCGCGCCGACTTGTTGTGCCACATCGAAGCGAAGACAAACAATTCAGCCACAAACAGGTAAAAAAAGTCATTCATGTTTTTCTTGCACTCAGGCTGGTGAGCAGACGCCGGCGGTATTCCGTGGGGGACTGGCCGGCAATGATTTTGAAGAGGCGATTGAAATGGGTGAGAGACTGAAAACCAACCTCGAAAGCAACCTCACTGACCCGGTAGTTCAGATTTGGCAACAGGTTCTTTGCCTTCTCCACCCGTACGCAGGAGACGTAGCGGGTGAAATGCACCCCGGTGACCTTTCGGAACATCCTGCAGAAATAGTTTGAACTCATCCCGGCTTGTTTGGCCACGATAGCCAAGGACAGGTCTTCTTGTGAATTCGCTTCGATGTATTGCCGGGCGCGCGTGATCTGCGCCGGTTCGGCATCCTTTTGTTGCAACAGGATTAGATTGGCCAGCGCGCCGAGCTGGTCGGCAAAGAACTGGAGCAACCGGATCGTCGCTTGGTATTCGCCCGGTTGAACGACTGGGGTTTCGTTATACAACTGCACCGCCTCCCGCCGGTCCACGTTGAGGTCCAAGGCATTGATCTGGTCAAGGACCCGATTGATCTGCTCCGGCTTCGGTGCCTTGAAGAAAACCTGCCCCGTTTGGAGGTAGGCGATAATCTCTTTGCCGATTTTCACGCCCACCGCGGACTCATTGAGCCCAAACTGGCAACGCAACGTGCAGGGTACGCCATTGACTCCATCGCAGACCTGTTGCTGCATTCGCAGGCAGGCGGAGCACGAATGGTTCTCCTTTGACATCCGAGCGCAAAAGCCGTTTTGGTTCCGGTCGTCCTGATGGGCCAGTTGCCAGCCCTTGAGCGCCCGCAGCGTCAACGGTAGTCCCGTCGCCTCCGCGAAGGCCCGTTGATACTCGCGAAAGATTCTCGAACCGGCCATTGCCTCGACCAACCGGTTGCCGACAGCAGCGGTTTCCGTCAAGTTGCCCGCTTTAGTATTTGAATCCGCCGCCACCGCGCCGGGCAGGCGGGACGTCATGGACGACACCTGCCGCAGGGGAATCTTCAACTGTGGCATTGGTTCGTTGGACTCGATTTTCATTTTTTGATTTGTCGGTTTGGTTTGTTGTCTCTCGCTTGGAAGACTTCAGGAATTCATTTGCCTTGGCATTTGGCCCAAATGACGTAAACGGCGACGAAAAGCGCCGCGAAGCTGGAAACCACAAAACTCCAGATGGCGAACATCTCCCAATTCAGAAGATTGGATTTGTTTGGGCGCGGGTCGCTCTCGCTTTTCCGATCAAGGTTCATATTTCGAAGATCAGTTTGCTGTCCTTGCCTGCGCGAGCTGTGACGGCTGCTTCAGCGTTTCCCATCCGCCGCCGAGCGATTTGTAAAGCGCGATCAGATTGGCCGAAATGGTGCGGTCACTTTGAACCAGTGCGTCCTGTGCCTGGTAGAGCGAACGCTCGGCGTCCAGCACGTTGATGAAGTTCGACAGGCCGTTGTCATAAAGCTGGTTTGCCAAGTGCAGAGAATCTTCGCTCGATTTCACCGCGTCCTCCAACTGTTGCCGGCGGACCTGCTCCTTGGCATATAACACCAGGTTGTTTTCAACTTCCTCGAAAGCCATCAGCACGGTTTGTTCGTAGGCCGCCAACGCCTGTTCCTGCCGGGCATTTTGGACCTTGATGTTTGCGCGAATGCGGCCGGCGTCGAAAATCCGCCATTGCACCGTCGGACCTGCGGACCAGAACCGGCTGCCACTGGTGAACCAATCGCCGGAACTGATGCTTTCAGAACCTAGCGAGCCGGTGAGATAAAATTTCGGGAACAGATCGGATTTCGCGACGCCGATGTTCGCTGTCGCGGCGGCGAGTTGACGTTCGGCACGGCTGACGTCGGGTCGGCGCAAGAGCAGTTCAGAGGGCAAGCCGACCGGCACTTGCGGCGGCTGCGCGGGGATCGGTGCGGCTTCGGCCAGTTCCGTCTGCAATGTTCCGGGTGGCTGTCCCAGCAAAACTTCGATGCGATGCATCGTTGTCTGAATGGCGCTTTCCAGCGTCGGCACTTCCGCGCGTGTGGTGGACAGCACGGTCAAGGCTTGTTGCACATCCAGGTCAGTGGCGAGTCCGTTGGTGAAGCGGTTCTGCGTGATGGCCAGGGAATTTTCCTGCGCTTCGATATTCTGGTTGGCGATGGCCAGCCGTCTTTGGTAGCCGCGGAGGTCAACGTAATTGCGCGCCACTTCACCGAGAAGTGTGACCAGAACGTCGCGCCGGCCAAATTCAATGGCAGACAACTGCGCTTTGGCCGCCTCCACCGCGCGGCGCTTGCCACCGAATACGTCAATTTCCCATGCCGCATCGAAGCCGGCTTGATAGACGTTGCCATCAAACGGCACGCCGGCCGGGATCGGCAATGAGCCGAGCACGGGCTGGTGTTCCGATTCACGCCAGCGGTTAAAAGAGCCACCACCGTTGACTGTCGGCCACAGGTCGGCGAAGGCGCCGCTGTATTGGGCACGCGCTTCGCGCACCCGCGATTGGGCGATGCGCAAGTCGAGATTCGAGCACACCGCGCGCTCGACCAACGAGTTCAGTTCGGCATCGTGAAAGTTTTCCCACCATGCCGCAGTCGCTGCGGCGGCATTGGTTTCGCCGCCGGCCAGGGGTTCGGCCCAATGAGTCGGCGCTTTGGTTTCTGGCGCGTGATAATCCGGGCCGACGCTGGGAATGTTGGCGCAGCCACCGGCGAGGAACGCCAGAACCGCCACGGCTGATAAATGACTTGGTTTCATAATTTTTTATCTCGATTGTTTTGGAGTTTTTTAGGAACGAATGCTTTGCATTAAATCCGCCGTCAGTGCTGTTTCTGCGATTCCGTCAAACGGTGGACACACGGTCACGCGAACAATATTCGCGGGGTTGATGGCGGCAATTCCGCCCGCCTTCAAACGAAACGGAATGGCTGGCAGGTCCAGCAAGTGGTTCCAAAGCTGGCGTTTTTCCTGAACGGTCTCCGGAATGATGGTTTCCAGCTTCAGGCGAATCATCCAGTCCCCTAGCGTGTGGATTTCCGCCAGCATGACGTGTTTGTTCTCTGCTGCGGCCAATGCTTCCAAGTCGGCGAGATGGATTAACGCGTCGTCGTTGACTTCAACCACATCCACCCACCCGCTGGGCAGCGGCAGCGGCGGTGGCGATGCCGTGTGCGCCAGAATCATGTCAATGGTCCGGGTGGGAATGGCGCTGACACTTTGTTCAGAAGCCATTGTGAGCAGAGGTGGACTGAAGAGCCGGGGCGAGACTAACTGTCGCAGCGTCGTCTCGGCGATCTGTTGGTCGTTTTGATGGAAGCGCGTGCGCGATCCGTCTTCAGTGCAGATGTCCAGTGTCAGGTCAAAGTTGGTGGTTTTCATAAATATGGTTTTGTCTTTGTTTGTTTTCTAAATGAGTTCAATGCATCATCACTTCTCTTTTGCCTTCGCCCTTTTTGAAAAGCAGCACCAGCGGCACGGACAAAAAGCAGACCAGTGCCAGCCAGCGGTATTCGTCAACGAAGGCGATCATGTTGGAATGCAGGAGCAGTGATTTGTAGATGACGCCCAATGTTCCGGGTTCGGCTTGCGCGGCTCCCATCGCGGGGGCCATGACCACTTGCCCCATTTGCATGGCATTTTGATAAGGCAGATCATAAGGTGTCAGATGGCCTGCGAGATAAGCTTGGTGCCGCAACGCGCCGCGCGAGACCATCGCGATGGCCACAGCAATGCCGATGCTGCCCGCCAAATTGCGCGCCAGCGCGAATAGGCCGGTGGCATTTCCCATTTGTTCGTTGCGAATGGTGGCCATCGCAACGGTCATCAGGGGAACCATCGTCAGCGCCATTCCGAAGCCCTGAATAAAGTTGGGCCAGAAATATGCGTGACTGGACATGTCGAGGTTGAAATTCCCCATCAGCAAGGAGGCAATTCCTATCAAAATTATACCCGGACCAATGAGAATGCGGTCGCTCACCTTTCCGGTCAAATACCCGACCAGCGGCGTGCCAATCAACATGCCCAAACCGCGCGGCGCTTGCGCCAATCCGCTGACGTAAGCGGTATAGCCCATGAGACTTTCTGCCATGATCGGCTGCAGGTTTTGGATGCCATACAGAAGCAGAAAGACCACCGAGGCGAGAATCGTGGCGGATACAAAGTTCCGGTCGGCAAAGACCCGCAAGTCCGCGAGCGGTTCACGAATCGAAAATTCCCTGATGATAAATGCGATGAACGCGATGACCGAGATTACCGAGAGCCAGCATATAAAATTGGAGTTGAACCAATCTTCATCCTGTCCTTTGTTTAAGACGGTTTGCATCGTGCCCAGCCAAATCGCCAGGACGAGGAAGCCGAGCGCATCAATGCGTCCCGCTTTGGCATTGCGGATGTATTCCGGGTCGAAGACGAATTGTTTGACCATCCACAAGGCAACCAAGCCGCACGGGATGTTGATGTAAAAAATCCACCGCCAGGAATAATTTTCGGTGAGCCATCCGCCCACGACCGGTCCCACCACGGGGGCCAGGACGACGCCCACGACGTAAGCCGCCATGGCCGCGCCACGCTTGTTGGGCGGAAAACTTTCCATCAAAATCGCCTGCGAAATCGGCTGCAGCGCTCCGCCACCAGCGCCTTGCACGATGGACGCGAAAATCAAGAAGGGAAGATTTGGCGCCCAGCCGCAAGCCAACGATGCCGCCGTGAAAATGCCGATGCACGCCATCAGAAATCGCTTCCGTCCGAACATGGCGGAAAACCACGCGCTGGCAGGCAGGACGATGGCATTCGAAATGAGATAACCCGTCTGAATCCACGTGGCTTGCGATATCGTCGCGGCAAGATTGCCCGCGATATTTGGCAGCGCGACGCTGACGACCGTGGTGTCGAGCACTTCGATGAAGGTCGGCAGAATCACCGCGAACGCGATGATCCACGGATTGATCTTAGGCTGGTTCGAATCGCCATTCATAAACCGGGGGCAAAAAGATTGTTTCTCGGCAGGGTGATTGTGATTACTTCACGCGCACTTTGGGAACCACGGACATGCCGGGACCAAGCGCGAGGTCGTTTCCCGGCATATCATCGAGAAGGATTTTTACCGGCACGCGCTGCACTACCTTGATGTAATTGCCGGTGGCGTTCTCCGGCGGGAACAGACTGAAGCGGGCACCGGCGCCATTTTGAATGCTCTCCACATGGCCCTTGAATGTGCGATTCGGATAGGCGTCCACAACGACCTCGACCGGCTGGCCGACGCGCATGTGAGTCAGTTGTATTTCCTTGAAGTTGGCGATGACCCAATACTGGCGCGGCACAATGGCCATGAGCGCCTGGCCGGGCTGAATGTACGCGCCTTGTTCCACGACGCGGCGCGTGACCCGGCCTTCTTCGGGCGCGGTGACTTGTGTGTAGGAAAGATTCAGTTCGGCCTGCCGGAGCCTGGCTTCGGCCTGTTGCACGGCGGCACTCGCGGTTTCAACGCCCGCCTGGCTCAAAGCCACTTCCGCCTCGGCGGCCTTGGCCTGACTGCGCGCCGCTTCCAAATTGGCGCTGGCCGCCCGCGCCTGGGATTGCGCCAGGTCAACCGCGCTCTTGGAAACCGCCCGGCTTTCGACCGATTCATAACGCTTGAGGTCGTCCGCCGCGCGTTGATTCTCCGCGTCGGCGGCAACCACGGTCGCCTGCGCCTGCGCGACTTTGGCTTCGCTGGCGTTCACCTGCGCCTTCGCCTGCTCCACCCGGCTGTGTGCCGCCACCAGATCGGCGCGGGCTTGCGCCAGACTGGCCTCGTAATCGCGCGGATCAATTTTCAGGATCACATCGCCCTGTTTGACCGCCTGATTGTCTTTCACCAGCAATTCCGCGACTCGTCCCGGAACTTGCGACGCCATCGGAATGACGTTGCCTTCGATAAACGCGTTGTCGGTGGACTCGAACGGCATGACGAACCAGAAATAATAAACGCCGGCGACCAGCGCCACGACTAGCGCGGCGACGGCGGCAAGGATTTGCCGCCGGCGTTTTTTCGCGGCGCCCTGGTCGGGTGGCGAACCCGTGAATTTTTCGTCGCCGTTGGTATGAGGGCGCGGCAAAGCAGTTGGTGTCTCGACCGTCGTGCGGCTATCGCCGGTGTCAAAGTCCTCTGTGGCGATTGCTTCGTGCGAAGTGTTTCGATTTGTGTTCATATTTGTGTGTATTTTTGTCTGGTTCAATAGTGCGTTGTCGTTTTGATTTCTAAATTTGTGAAGCGCCGATATCTAAAAATGCGAAATAGCGGAAGGCACAGCTTGGGGAGCACAGCAGAATCCTCATTGTTTGCGAATCAGGCGCGCCATTCTTTTGCGGCACACGGCAAAACCATTGGCTGTCCACAATTGGTTTCTGGCAGACGAAGCATGTCGTTGACATTTGATCGTCCGACACCGCGGCCAGATTCTGTTGTAAATTTTTCATGGGACTGCTTGCTCAAGTGAAATGGTTCCCGATGCCGGCACAACCGTTGGCTTTCCGAATGCCCAGTGGAGCAACTGGGAAAAACGCCGACTCACCACGCTTCGCCGCAGGTTGCGCGATTCGTTTGGCGAACTCGCCGCGTCCGGAAGACAGCGGAAGGCGCGATTGATTTGAACCGGGTAGACGGGGAAGCTGAATTCACTGATCTGGATGAAGAAGCGCTCGCGTTCGCCAGGTTTTGGATGAAGGTCTATTTTCATTTTCGTCTCAGTGCGTGGTTGTTTTATTGCGGCCGCTCGGATTCTTTCGCGGGAGTGTTTTTGGGCGTGAGCGAATTCAATTTGGCAAGCACCGCCTTGGCGCTGACCATGCCGACAATTTTTGCGCGGAGCATGCCGTTGAAGAAAAAAATCAACATGGGAATGGATTGAACCCCGTAGATGGTTCCCAAGTCGGGATTGTCATCCACGTTCACTTTGAAAATTTTTGCATTGCCGTTGCAGGCTTGAGCAACTTCATCCAAAACCGGCTCAACGCGCAGGCAAGGTTTGCTCCAACCTGTCAAGAAGCCGACCAACACCGGTTGCGTGCAGCGCAAAACTTCCGTCTCAAACTCTGGCTCATTGATTTCTTTGGCTTGCTTTGTATTCATCTTAACTTTTTCGTCGTTGTTCTGCTGGTATATCAATCGGCGTGCCAAGGCTGCGGTTGTATCACAACTTATTCTGCACCAATTACTTGAATCTTTTCTGATCGTTTTCGGCCTGGGTTGAAATATCATACAATTGATTTTTCAACCCAATTCTGAGTTGAAAATTCATCCTCGATGGCATATTGAATTGATTGTGGAGACGGTCAGTGACAAACGCTATGACACCAGATTCGATTTCGACTTCGCGACGAGATTGTTGCTAGATATTGCCCAAGAGCGGTCTCTCGAAGGGTTATTGGAAAAATCCGTCAGCGCGCCGAACCCAGAGATTGCGCGATCAGAAATTTGGTTGATTCAAAAAGGCGACATTTGTTCACGTTGTCCACAAAGATCGCAATGTCCCGATCAAACGCGCTGCCTGCATCTTGTGGCCACCGGCGAAAGCCACGTCGCTGCCCACGCGGAAGAGTTCTCACGCTTTTTCAATACTCACGAAAGAATCCCCTTGGGCGTCGGCCTTATCGGAAGGGTTGCCACGACGGGGCGACTGGCCGCACTAGAGAATGCAGATGAGGTTCGCGCTGAATTTCCCCGGCTCGAATTGTTGCAGACGGGAAAAATCCGGAGATGCGCGGGAACGGCCATTTCATTTCGCGGCGAAATTTTGGGTGTGCTTGCGATTTTTTCCCGCGCCCATCTCACGAAAGACAGGCACGTCTGGCAGCAGATTTTCTCCGATCACTTCGGCGCGGCCATCGCGAACGCGCGCGCCTTCGAAGAAATCCAAAAACTCAAGGCGGAATTGGAGCGACAGAACGCGTATCTCAAAGAAGAAGTCATTGAAGCCAAAGCGTTCGGCGATCTGGTCGGCCAAAGCGCTGCGCTGCGGCAAATCTCCAGCCAGATTGATCTGGTCGCACCCACCGACGCTTCGGTTCTCATCCTCGGTGAAACTGGCACGGGCAAAGAATTGGTCGCGCACGAAATTCATCGCCGCAGCCAGCGCAAAGACAAACCGCTCATCCGCGTCAATTGCGCCTCCATCCCAAAGGACTTGTATGAAAGCGAATTCTTTGGCCACACGCGAGGCGCATTTACCGGAGCAGTCAAAGACCGCGCCGGTCGTTTCGAGGCGGCGGAAGGCGGAACCATTTTTTTGGATGAAATCGGCGAAGTGCCGCTGGAATTGCAAAGCAAGCTGCTGCGCGTGTTGCAGGAAAAATGTTACGAACGGGTCGGCGAAGACCGCACGCGGCACGCCGATGTCCGCATCATTGCGGCGACGAACCGCGATTTAAAAAGCGAGGCGGTGGCGGGCCGTTTTCGCGAAGACCTCTATTATCGCCTGAATGTTTTTCCCATTCAGGTCGCGCCGTTGCGCGAACGCCATGAAGACATTCCGTTGCTCGCGCAGCATTTCATCAATTTGTCCGTGAAGGAAATGGGCTGCGCCAAGCCGCGCCTGACGCGCGCCGGCATTATTCGACTCCAGAGCTACGACTGGCCCGGCAACATCCGCGAATTGCGCAATGTGATCGAACGCGCCGTCATCATTTCCCGAGGTCGGGCGCTGGACTTCGATTTGCCGGCGGCAGAAGCCGCGCCGGTTCCAGCGCGCCGGGCGGCAAGAGAAGCGGGCGACACCGAACCGGAATTTCTCACCGAGGCTGAACTGCAAAGGTGCGAACGCGAGAATCTTCTGATCATTCTTGAAAAGGCCAATTGGAAAATCAAGGGCGCCGACGGCGCGGCTGAATTACTAGGGGTCAACTCCGCAACTCTGTTGAGCCGGATGAAGAAGATGGGCTTGAGACGACCAGAGTAAAGTTGTCTGACGCAAACGTGCATAAATGGACAGAGTGAAGGCCGCCCTGTTTGATCAAAATTCACCTTCGGAACTCTCTGCGCCGTGAGATTTCAGCATTCGCTGATGTTGTTTTGAGTTCATTGACGGAAAAATTACGCGATGAACTATGCGCAGAAACACTTCTAGAGAATAACCAACGGAACGGTGGCGAGAACCGGCAGACGCGCCAGATTCCAGTTCTGGTACGCCTCCCAACATGTAGTTGCCAGGCATTTTCACAACATCCATCTTCTATGAAACATCTTGCCTTTGCCTTTTCTCATGGCAACATTGAAAACGTTGGCGATAATGAGTATCGTCCTCGTGCTTGAGCCGCTGGATCTTTGTTTTGATCAAGAGTGGTTTTAGCAAAAGTGTGTTACTCATTCTGAAGCTTTTTTGTGCCTTGGGGTGCAATGATGGGGTACAATGGGAGGATTAAGTAAAAGTCACTTTGTAAGTTGTTCATTGGTAAGCCGATGTGGCGGAATTGGCAGACGCGCCAGACTCAAAATCTGGTACTCGTGAGAGTGTGTGGGTTCGACCCCCTCCGTCGGCACCATCTAAATCAACGACTTCAACTTTTTTACGGAAGTGAGGTTGCTTGTTTCCCAACCCGCATACGACCGGCCGCCGCATTCACGGATGAGGAAAAAAGCCACAGCAACGTTCACAAACCCTTGTCCGCGGCTTGGGAGTTGGAAATATTTGAATGAGACAATATATCCGCAAAGACATCAAATTTTCATGTTCGGTAAAAAACACTCGGCAGAATGCGACCCCGCGCTCATAATGAAAAAACATGCAAGTTTCGTCCCGCCTCTTTCGTCGGCTGTGCCAGCGGGGGATGATTGCAGCTTGGCTCGCGCTGCTCCTCGCTTTTGTCCAAGCCCTGCCCGCCGCGATCATCGGCACCAATCCACCGGCACAACCGTTGACAGCCGAACGCATCGCCGCGCTGCCGCTCGCCCAACAATCCGTCTGGAAAGATTACCTGGAGCGTTCGACCCGGCAATGGCAGGCCGACCAGGCTTTTTTTCAAGCGGAAATGCGCGAACACGGCATCCGGCAACCGGTGGTTCCACCATCGGGCCGTTCTGTGAAAAGTATTCCGTTGGACCGGCCCGCGTCCTGGTATGCCATGAGCGAGGCGAGGCGCATCGCCGACATCATCGTCTCGTTCCAGACCCCGGCTGGCGGGTGGAGCAAAAATCTGAACCTGACAAAACATCAACGCGCCCCGGGTGAATATTTCGCCCCCAACAACGACTCGCTTCATTTGACCCGGGCGGACTTTGACTTGAGCCGCGATGCCCATTGGGACTACGTGGGAACCTTTGACAATGACGCAACCATTACCGAAATGCGCTTCCTGGCGAAGGTCATCGCTGCTGCGAGGACCAATCAGCCCGCGTCTTATCACCAAGCGTTCATGCGCGGGCTGGATTACATTTTCGCCGCCCAATATCCGAATGGCGGCTGGCCGCAGGTGTGGCCGCTTCAGGGTGGTTATCACGACGCCATCACCTATAATGACAACGCCATGCTTAATGTGCTCACCTTGTTGCGCGACGTTTCGGGGACAAACATTGAATTTGCCTTTGTGCCGGAAGAATATCGCCTGCGGGCGGCGACCGAATTCCAACGCGGTATCGCCTGTGTGCTGGCCAGCCAGATCGTCGGGAACGGATACCACACCGTGTGGTGTCAGCAATATGACATGCTGACACTGCAACAGTCTTCGGCCCGAAATTACGAGATGCCGTCACAAGCCGCCGCTGAAAGCGCAGAACTCGTGACGTTTTTGATGGAACAACCCGCTCCCAGTCCGGAAATCGTCGCGGCTATAAATGCCGCCGTGGCGTGGATTGGAAAAAACAAAATCTACAATGTGGCTTTCAAATTTGATGATCATGACATACGCCACCTCGTTCCCGCGCCGGGCAACGGACCGATTTGGGCCCGCTATTATGAAATCGGCACGGACCGTCCGGTTTTTGCCGACCGGGACAAGAGCATTCACGACAATGTGAACGAAATCTCGGATGAACGCCGCAACGGTTATTCGTGGTACAACGACACCCCAAAGCGAATGTTGGAACACTATGCCGATTGGAACAAACTCCACGCCCAATAGAATTTTGTTTGCCCACCAGCCGGGTGAAAGCGCAATTTCTACGCCAACAAGCTGTGAATGCTGAAGTGTCAATATCGGACGAATTTCCATCTTAAACGCGCATGGCCTTCAAACATTTTGCCAAACAGACGCAAGGCGTCGAATTGCTTCAGCGCTCGCTCGCCCGCGGGCGGCTTGGTCATGCCTACCTGTTCGCCGGGGATCAGCTCGAAGAGTTGGAATCGCTCGCCCGCACGCTGGCCAAAACGCTGAACTGCCGGAATCCCGTCAAAACCGGCGGCGTGACGACCGATTGCTGCGACGCCTGTTTGAGCTGTGGGAAAATTGACCACGATACCCATGCCGATGTGCATTGGGCGCGGCCGGAGTCCAAATCGCGCATCATCACCGTCGAGCAAACACGCGAACTGATGCGCGAAATCCAACTCAAACCCACCGATGCCGAATACAAGGTGGCAATCATCGCGGGGGCGGACCGGCTTAATGTTCAGGCCGCCAATGCCTTCTTGAAAACACTTGAAGAACCGCCCGGCAAGTCGGTTCTGATTTTGCTTTCGACCGAACCGCAGCGGATTTTGGAAACAATTTTGTCGCGCTGTCTGCGCCTGAATTTTTTCGGCGAAGGCACCCGGTCGCTGGATCCGGCGCAAAAGGAATGGCTTGTGCATTTTGACATGCTGGCGGCCAATGAGCAAAAAAGTCTGCTGGGGCGCTACCGGCTGCTCGATGCACTGCTGCAAAGGCTTGGCGAAATCCGGGCGCAGGTGGAAGAGACCCTGACTGCGCGTTCACCATTGCAACAGCACGATGATATCGAAAAAGACCTGCGCGAAAAGTGGGAGGACGAACTGGCTGCGGCCATCGAAGCGGAATATCGCCGCCAGCGGGCGGATACGCTTTTGCTCGTGCAATGGTGGTTGCGCGACGTGTGGTTGCGGACCCTCGCCGCCGGCGGAAGCCTGCTCAAATTCCCTGAAATTTCCGGCGCGGATGCCGTCGCCCGTCGCATTGCCCCGCGTCAGGCACTGGAAAATTTACAAATCCTGGAGCAAACCCAGCGGTTGTTGCACACCAACGTGCAGGAAGCGCTGGCGCTGGAAGTAAGCCTGCTCAAACTTCGCTTTTAGCCGGTTGCGAACAAAACCTCGCAATGAAACCTGCAAAAAAAAACACCGGAGCCGGGTTTTATGCGCTCTTTTTCGGGCTGTTTCTCGGTCTGGCGATTTTGAAGTTCGGCAATCCGGCCATCCTTGACCAAAAAATCGCGCCGCCGGTTTCACCTTCCGAATTTTGGGCGGACGCCTGGCCCACCCATTGGGGCAACTGGATTCTGTTGCCGCTGGCACTGACGGGTGCGGCGCTGGCGTTCACCCGCCGGCCGTGCTG
>JBEKSU010000082.1:0-13267 GCA_049516755.1 Verrucomicrobiota bacterium
TTCAAGGGCCAGGGCATGAACTTCGACGAGGTGCGCGAATACCAGCCCGGCGACGACGTGCGCGCGATTGACTGGAACGTCACCGCGCGGATGAATCATCCGTTCATCAAGAAGTTCGTCGAGGAACGCGAACTCACTCTCATGCTCGTTGTAGACGTGAGCGGCTCCGGCTTGTTCGGCTCGCGCGCGCAATCCAAACGCGAACTCGCCGCCGAGATTGCCTCGGTGCTCGCGTTCTCAGCCATCCGCAACAACGACAAGGTCGGCCTGCTGCTGTTCACCGATGAAGTTGAGAAGTTCATCCCGCCGCGCAAAGGCCGCAGCCATGTCCTGCGTGTCATCCGCGAAGTCTTGTTTTTTGAACCGAAACGGCGCGGGACGGATTTGGTTCAAGCGCTCGAATTCATGGGCCGCGTTTTGCCGCATCGCGCCATCGCCGTCGTCATTTCGGATTTTATCACGCCGCCGCAACGTGCTTCCGGCATCCTGCCGGAAGGGCAAACTCGAATCAGTTCTGCAGGCAGGATGCCGGCAGCACGTTCACAAAACCCCTTGCCGCCCGAGTTGCAAACCGCGTTGCGGATTGCAAATCGCAAGCACGACGTCGTGGCCGTGCAAATCACAGACCGCTACGAACTCGAACTGCCTGCGCTTGGCCGCCTGGTTTTGGAAGACGCCGAGACGGGTGAAATCGTCGAGATCAATACTGGCCAGGCTACCAGCCGTGATGCGTTTGCGTTGCGGCAGGAAAAACAGCGCAACGACCTCGCGCGCCAGTTCCGCTCGTCGGGCGTGGATACCATTCAACTCCGCACGGACGAACCTTATTCGGCGGCGCTGGGCAAATTTTTTGAAAACCGGGAAAAACGGAGGCTGCGGGGATGAAATTTGCGAAAGAACTACAGTGGGACAACCGCCCTCACCCCGACCCTCTCCCCCAGGAGAGGGGGAACAGTTCGCCGTCTCATGGAACAACCAGTGACTGGGTTTGCGGGATGATTTCCAGCACCAAACGAACCGTACGGTTGCTGTTCCCTCTCCTCGGGGGAGAGGGGCAGGGTGAGGGCGGTCGTAATAACTGACTCATGGCTACAAACCAAACAGCATCACTCGCCGCCGCCAACGACATCCGCGACATCAAGCCGCCGGTGGCCATTCCGAACGGCTGGGAATGGGTGTCTGCGACACTGGCCACCCTGGCCGTCATTACAGTGATTTATTTTGTTTGGCGCTGGTGGCAGAAACGGCGGCTGCAAATCCCGGTCGTGCCGCCGGTGCCGGTCCACGTTCGCGCCAAAAAAATGCTGGAAAAGGCGCTCGAGCTCATCGCGCAGCCGAAGCCATTTTGCATCCTGGTTTCGGACACCATCCGCGGTTACCTCGAGGAACGATTCGACTTTCGCGCGCCGGAACGCACGACCGAGGAATTTCTCCATGAGTTGCAGGCCACGGATTTGCTGGCGCCGGAACAAAAGGAAAGCCTCGGAAAATTTCTGGAAAGCTGCGATCTGGTGAAATTCGCCAGATATGAACCGCGCGAACCGGAGTTGCGCGACCTGCACGGCTCGGCCCTGCGGCTGGTTGAAGAAACTGAACCACACGAAGTCCAAAGTCCGGAGTCCAAAGTCCAAAGTCAGATGGTGTCCGCATGACATTTGCCCATCCATATTTTCTGCTGCTGCTGCCGCTACTGCCGCTGCTGGCGTGGTTGAAGGGCCGGCGCGGCCAGCCGCCGGCGTTTCTTTATTCAGCGGTGCGATTGGTGGAAGGACTGACGCGGACGCGCCGTTCGCGCGCCGGCGCATTCCTGGCGGCGCTGCGCTGGCTGGCGCTGGCGTTGTTCATTGTGGCGCTGGCGCAACCGCGTTTGATGAAAAGCGCCACCACGGTCAAGGCCAGCGGCATTGACATCGTCTGCGCGCTCGATTTGTCGGGCAGCATGATTTCGGAGGATTTCGTCGTGCATGGTCAGCGGGTGAATCGCGTCAACATGGCCAAGTCGGTGCTGAAAGATTTTATTGATAAACGCCCGAATGACCGCATCGGGCTGGTCGTATTTGCGGCCCAGGCGTTCATTGCCGCACCGTTGACGCTGGATCACGATTATTTGCAGGAAAATCTGGACCGCCTGGAAATCGGCACGATCAATTCCGACGCAACGGCGATTGGCGATGCGCTGACCACGTCCATCAACCGGGTGCGCGATTTGAAGGCGAAAAGCAAAATCATCATCCTGGCAACCGACGGACAAAACAACTCCGGCAAGATTCAACCGCTCCTGGCCGCGGATGCGGCGGCGGCGTTGGGCATTAAAATTTACACGGTTGGCATCGGCGAACAGGGCACGGCGCCGATGCCGGTGTTCATGGGCGGGCAAAAAGTGGGCTATCAAAACGTGCCGGTGGACGTGGACGAGGACACGCTGCAAAAAATCGCCGACAAGACCGGCGGAAAATATTATCGCGCCGACAATGCAGAACGGTTCCGGCAGATTTACGCGGAGATTGACAAGCTGGAAAAAACCGAGGCGATCATCAATAAATTCGCCCAATTCGACGAGCTGTTTCCCTGGTTCGTGTCGTGCGGGTTGGCGATTTTGCTGGTCGAAGTTGTTTTGGGCCAGACCGTTTTACGGAGGCTGCCATGATGAAATTGCCGATGAAAATTCCGCCAGGTTTTGGAGTGCGCCAGCCCTCTGGCGCTTTGGCATCGCAGGTCTCGAGGTTGAAAAGCGGCAGAGGGCTGCCGCAGTCCAAGACGCTGTCGCGCCAAACGGATGGCCAGGAATTATCGCATGAGATTTGAACATCCACAAATTTTATGGCTGTTGCCGGTATTGCCGCCGGCCCTGCTCGCTTTTTTCTGGTGGGCGATGCGCTCGCGGCAAAGGCTGCTGGTGCAATTCATCGAGGCGCGGCTGTTGACACAATTGACCGTCGGCATCTCTCCCGCGCGGCAGAAAATCCGGTTCGGATTTCTGGTGATCGCCGTGGCCTTGCTGGTTGTCACGCTGGCCCGGCCGCAGCATGGATTTGATCTGCAGGAGGTCGAGCAGCGCGGATTGGACATCGTGGTGGCGGTGGACACCTCCAAGAGCATGCTGGCGACCGACATCGCGCCAAACCGGCTGGAGCGTGCCAAACTCGCCGCGTTGGAACTGATGCAAAAGGCCGCCACGGACCGGATGGGGCTGGTCGCCTTCGCGGGCGACGCATTTTTAGAATGCCCGCTGACGGTGGATAACACGGCGTTTCAACAATGCGTGCAGGCGTTGGACGTGAATTCGATTCCGCAGGGCGGCACAGCCATTGCCGCCGCCATCAACACCGCCCTGACCGCATTCAAGGAGGACAGCCATCACAAGGTGCTGGTGCTGTTGACCGACGGCGAGGACAACGACACAGGCGCGCTGGAGGCCGCGCAGGATGCGGCGAAAGCCGGGTTGAAAATTTTTACCATCGGCATCGGTACGGCCTCGGGCGATTTGCTGCGGGAGACGGATGCGAACGGCAATTCGGATTACGTCCGCGATGCCCAGGGCAATGTCGTGAAGTCGCACCTTAACGAGGCGTTGCTTCAGCAAATCGCCGGTGCGACCGGCGGTTTTTATCTGCCGTTGCGAGGAGCCAACACGATCGACACGCTTTACGAACGCGGTCTGGCGCCACTGCCGAAATCGGAGGGCAAGGAACGGCTGGTGCGGCGTTATCACGAGCAATTTCACTGGCCGCTGGCAGCGGCGATGTTGTTGCTGCTGGCGGAACTGTTTTTGCCGGAACGGAAGATGTCCAATGCCCAACGTCCAAGGTCCAAAGTCGAAGCGACTGCGCTTGCGACACTGGTTGCGATTTTTATGCTGCCGGTTGCCGTCAACGCCTCGCCGACCAGCGCCTTGCATGATTACCACGCCGGCAACTTTACCAACGCGCTCGCAGAATTCACCAGGCTGGCGGAGGTGAAGACCAATGATTTGCGGTTTTTTTTCAACGCGGGCACGGCGGCTTATCGTGCAACGAATTTCGACGCGGCGTTGAACGATTTCCAGGCGGCGACCTTGTCGCCGGATTTGAAGCTGCAACAGCAGGCGCTTTACAATCTGGGCAACACGTTGTATCGCCTGGGCGAGCTTAAATTCGAGCCGGACACGGAAGGCTTGAACGCACTGGAGGAGAGCTGGCAGCGGGCGGTCAAGAGTTATGAGCATGCCGCCGGATTAAACACAAATGATATGGATGTTGCCTACAATCTGGCTTTCGTGAAAAAGCAAATTGGAATGATTGCTGCGCTTCGCGAGGCGATGCGAAGGGCCAAGCAATCGGCGGATGAGGCGGTTCGGCGCAATGAGTATCACCGTGCGCTGGAAATCATGGAAAGCCTGAACAGCCCCATTGCTGCCAAAAAATTCCAGGATTACATCAAAAAACTGAAGGACATCGATGCGATTGTCACTCCTCATCAGCCTTAGCCTGCTGTCGTTATCATGGCAGACTGCTTGCGCGCAACTCGCGCCCCCCGATGATTATTTTAACAGCGGTGCGCAATGCTACATTTCCAACCACCTCGCTCAAGCCAAGGAGTCGGTGGCCGCCGGACTGAAATTGTATCCGGATGACATCAAGCTGAAAAAGCTGGAGGAATTGCTCAAACAACAGAGCCAGCAGCAACAACAGCAGCAGAATCAGCAGAATCAAAAGAATCAGCAACCGCAACAGAATCAGAAGCAACAACAGCAGTCCAAGCAAAATCAGTCGCAGCAACAACGACAGAACCAACAGAATCAGCAGGAGCAAAATCAGTCGAACCAGAAGAGTGACAATAAGCAACAGGAACAGCAACAGCAGTCAAAATCAAACGGCAAGCAATCCGACGAAAAACGGGATGAGCAGACGGGACAGACCCAGGAAGCCAAGGCCCAGGAAATGTCGCCGGAACAGGCAAAACGGCTGTTGGATGCGCAAAAGGGCGACGAGCAATTTCTGCAATTAAAGCCAAAAACACCACCGGAAAGTCAAAATAGACCGATAAAAGACTGGTAATCAGAGCAGCTTATTATCCTAAGCCATTTATTATCAAAGTGTTGTAATATTGTCCCAAAAACGGTTTCTTCTTGAGTTTTGGCTAAACGGGGTTAACATGAAACCGCGTCGGTCTTCTGGTGTGGGCGCTCTCCCGAAGCTTAATGGGTGAGGGCACATTTGTATCTGGAAACGGCGTGGCTTGTTAAGCAAGGGTATTGGTGAGTTTTTCTGAACCAAAACAAGCCGTGGCAGGTCTAATTATAATTTATGTTGAAGCGAAAAAGAACGGCGCAGGGCTCCGGGGCGCGCAAACATCGAAGTGGCAGCCGACGAAGCGCCGGATTGAAACCGGCGCCAGTACGCCGGCGTTTTGTCATTTCCAGCGCGCGAAAAGGCGCCGCGAAACCGCAGAAAACCAAGCCACATGCAAATGGCGCAACAATTTCCGCGGTAAAATCGCCGTCGAAAACTCCGCAGAACGGCCATTTAAACGCCGCAGCCTCGGCGCCCATTCAATCAACCGTGGATCTGACCGAGACGGTCCGGACGCTCCTGCATCTGGCGCAGGAGCACGGCTACATCACCTACGATGACGTCAACGATGTTTTGCCGGACAATCTGAGTCCCGAGGACCTTGACGCGCTGTTGACCAAGCTGCGGAGCCTCGACGTGGAAATTGTCATGGACCAGGCCGAGGCTGAACGCGCGGCCAAGCCGGCCGAGCCGGCGCAGCCGGCGGAGGAGGATGAGGATGCGCGGCTGGAAATCCTCGATGATCCGGTTCGGATGTACATGAACCAGATGGGCAAGGTGCCCCTGCTCACGCGGGAACAGGAAGTCGAGATTTGCAAACGCATCGAGGAAGCCGAACTGGAGATGAAGCGCATCGTGTACAGCCTCGGTTTTACCGCAAAGGAACATATTGCCATCGCGGAAAAACTGCTGTCCGAGCCGCCGAAGGAACGCTTCGACCGCGTGATCGTGGACAAGAAGATCGCCAATCGTGAAGGCCATTTGCGCGAATTGCGCAAGCTCATCAAAAAAATCCGCGCCTTCGATCAAAAGGTGGACGCGAAGTATGTCCTGTGGCAGAAGGCCCTGCAAAAAAGCCGCAAGGAAAAATTGCAGCGCGAGTTGAAGAAGCTCAGCTTCAAGTTGCAGGAAATTTTCACGAAATTTTTCTACAAGCAGAAGGTTGTCGAGGAAATGATCGTCGTGGCCGGCAATATCCACGAAAAATTCCAGGCCTGCCTGCGGCACATCCAGGAGCTGGAGGCGTTGCGCACGACCGCCGAACGCCGGGCGACGATTGAGGCCGAACGCGCCAAAATCCAGACGCTCGAACAATTTGTGCGGATGCCGCGCGACGTTTTTTTCAAGACGTTCAGCGAATTGCGGGCCGCCGCCGAACGCGGCTTGAAAGCCAAGACGCACATGGCGGAGGCCAACCTGCGCCTCGTCGTTTCCGTCGCCAAAAAATACACGAACCGCGGCCAGTCGTTCCTCGATTTGATCCAGGAAGGCAACATCGGTTTGATGAAGGGCGTCGAGAAGTTCGAGTATCGCCGCGGCTACAAGTTTTCCACCTACGCCATCTGGTGGATCCGCCAGGCCATCACGCGTTCGATTGCCGACCAGGCGCGCACCATCCGCATTCCGGTGCATATGATTGAAATCATGAACAAGCTCTGGCGCGCGCAGAAGCAGCTCACCCAGGAACTGGGCCGCGAGCCCACGCCGGAGGAACTGGCCGATGAAATGCACATGCCGGTGTCGCGCATCCATGCGCTGCTCAAGATGGCGCAACAGCCGGTTTCGCTCCACGCACCCGTCGGCGACGATGGCGACGTGAGCGTCGGTGATTTCATCGAGGACAAGACGGCGGAAAATCCGTCGGAAGTGACCAGCTACAGTTTGCTCCGCGAAAAGTTGAGCGACGTGCTGACGACGTTGACCGAGCGGGAGCGCAAGATTCTCGAAATGCGTTTCGGGCTGCTTGACGGCTATGAACGCACGCTCGAGGAAATCGGCAAGATGTACAACGTCACGCGCGAACGCATCCGCCAGATCGAGGCGAAGGCGCTGCGCAAATTGCGCCACCCGACGCGCGTGCGCCATTTGCAGGGTTTCCTCGAAACCGCCGAGCCGGCATAGCGCGGGCGGAAAAACAATTAACCCGGGGTTGGTCCCGTAAAACGGGAACGCCCCGGGCTAAATCATTTTAAGACCTCACCCGTCCGGCCGGAGCGGCGGAATTTCCAGCGGCCAAGATTTCTGCCGGATTGATTCTGTCGCCTCGTCAGCGACGGCATTGCGGGAGAAATTCCTTACACTTGAATTCTGCCGCGTCTCAGTGCGGCGAGCTGTAATAATAATAGTTGGGGCCTTGCGAGAACTTCGTCTTCGGCAATTGGGCGTTTCGGGTCATGCTGGCATCAATACTGCTTAACCGGGAAAATTACGTAAACCAGCGTCATCATTGATGACGGCAGACTGCTGAATTTTGCGGATTGATGTGCAGAAACTTAAATGATGTATCTTCGCACCAGCCTCATTTTGGGGTCGGTGGAGACGTTAGACGCAGAATATTGCGCGTTGTTTTCCTTGCCTTGGTTTTCATGCAGTTTCGGGTCTTGGCAACGACCGCCAGTGTGACGTTGGCGTGGAATCCGAGCGCAGATCCAACCATCACGGGTTACAATATCTATTACGGTGGAGCCAGTTACAACTACACCAATGAGATTTCAGTTGGCGACGCAACGAATGTTACGATTTCCGGCCTGATCCCGGGAACAACCTATTATTTTGCCGCAACAACGTATTCAGCGTCGGGCATGGAAAGCGAGTTCTCAAGCCAATTGGCTTTCCTGGTTCCCACAATTGTGAACCAGGCGCCGACGTTGAATACGATCACCAACCTGACCATCAAAGAAAATGCCGGTTTGCAAACCGTCAGTTTTTCTGACGTTACTTCCGGTTCTCTTGCCGAAAATCAGACGCTCGTTGTGACGGCAACTTCCAGCAACACGGGATTGATTCCCAACCCGACGGTCAATTACACCAACGGCTTCACAACCGGCAAATTAACCTTCACGCCAGCGACCAATGGCAACGGAACGGCCACCATCACCGTCGCCGTCAACGATGGCGGGACGAGCAACAACATTGTCACCCGAACCTTCACGGTCACGGTCAACGCCGTGAACCAGGCGCCGACGCTGAACGCCATCAGCAATCTGGCCATCACCAAGAATGCCGGCATGCAAATGGTAAACCTGTCCGGCATCACTTCCGGCGCGGCCAACGAAAACCAGGTGCTGACCGTCACTGCGGTTTCCAGCAGTACCGGACTGATTCCCAATCCGACGGTCAATTACACCAGCCCGAACACCACCGGTTCCCTGACCTTCACCCCGGGGGTCAACAAGACGGGGACGGCAACCGTCACGGTCACGGTCAAAGACGGTGGAACGAGCAACAACATTGTTACCCGTACATTTACCGTGACCGTTGCCGCCACGACTACTGCCAGCAGCCGGGGTCAGATCTCGTTGGCCAGACCATTGACCAACTGTGTGGTCATGGCTGGCCAGACCAAAATCCTCAGCGTGACCGCTACCGGATCCGGCGCTTTAAAATACCAATGGAAATTGAATGGCACCAATCTCGCTTCGGCGACCCGCTCGTCTTTGACACTGAGCAAGGTAACCACAAATCAAGCGGGTATATACTCGGTAACGGTCTCCAGCAGCACCAGTTCGACCAACAGCGCCGCCAAATTGATTGTCTACACCACGCCGACAGCCACCCTGGCCTCAACCGCCCATGTCTCCGGCCAGTATGCTTTGACGGTTGCGGGCGTGGCCGGGTTTAAATATGCGGTTCAAGCCTCCATAGACATGGTCAACTGGGTTTCGTTGCAGACCAATACCGCCCCCTTCACGTTTGTCGATACCAACGCCAGCCAGTTCGACCAGCGTTTTTACCGCTCGGTTTATGTCCCCTGAGACGGAAGTCGGAACCGGTAGCTACAACCAGTCACGTTGGCGCAAGCATGCGGCCTTCAACACAGCCAGATTGGCCAGTGATCGGTGAGCCGTCTCGGCGCGGTGGCGCTGGCACAGGTGACCGGCCTGCCGGCGGTGCCGGTGTCATTTCATTTGAACTTGAAAATCCGGTTGAAGAGCTGGAACCGTTTTCAAATTCCACTGCCCTTTTCACGCTGCGAAATCACCATCGGCCAGACTTTGTGGGTGCCACGCGGGATCTCAGTCGGGCACCGTGAGTTGCTGCGGCAGCAACTTGAAGCCGGGATGTGTGCCATCGCCCGCGACAAATAGCCGGTGCCGGGTCATCGCGGCAGCTGGCTGCCATTTGTTTCGGGAGCCGGCTTTTTCTCGTATCGCTGCCGCAATTTGTCCGGAAGATCGTCAAAAGTGATCTTGGTCATCCCCAGCCCGCCGCGCGCAAGTTTATAACTGATGATGATTCCATCCGGCTCCACTTTTTCCACAAATACATTTTTGTAGGTTGCTCCACTGAGGGTCGAAATTTCATTGGATGGTTTTGCTTTCGCTGGTGGACTTGACAATACAGTCGCAGCGGGCATCGGGGTCGGCTTGGGCGTTGCCGGTGCCGCTGCCGGTTGAGTTCTGGTGGGTGCCGCAACCGTTCGAGCCGCGGCAGCCGGAGCGACAGCAGCCGGAGCGATAGCAACCGGAACGGCAACCGCAGGAGCCATAGTCGCGGAAGCGGCAACCGTCGGAGCGGCAACCGCGGGAACTTGAGCGGCAGGAGCTGCCGCAGAGGTTACGGTCGCCGCGGGTATTTGAGCCGCGGGAGTTCCAGTTGCTGGAGCAGTCACTGGAGTTGTTATCGCCGGAGTTTCGACCGCCGGAGCGGCAGTAGCTTCAACGGCAGGAGTGGCAACCGGAACCGCAATAGTGGGAGTGGCAGCAGCAGGGGTTTCGGCAACCGGCGCGACAGGAATTGGAGTTTCAACAACCGGTGCGGTCGCTGCCGGAGCTTCAGTCGCGGGAGCTTCAACAACCGGAGCCGCAGCAGCGGGGACGGTAACAGCGGTCGCTGCTGCCGCCGGAGTTACAGTTGCGGGAACTTCTGTTGCCGGAGCGGTTGCCGCCGGAGTTTCGACCGCCGGAGCGGCAGTAGCTTCAACGGCAGGAGTGGCAACCGAAACCGCAACAGTGGGAGTGGCAGCAGCCGGAGCTTCATCAACCGGCGCGGCAGAAGTTGGAGCTTCAACAACAGGAAAGACGATAGCCGGAGGTCCGTCACCGGGAATGATAGGGGACGAAACGATATCAGCTGAAGCCACAGCAGCTGGAACTTCACTTGCGGGAGCGACATTGGTGGTGGCAGCAGCCGGAGCGGCAACTGCGGGAGTTTCAAGAGCCGGAGGCGCATCAGCGGGAACGCCAGCGGCAGGAGCAACTTCAGTCGAAGCGGCAACAGCAGTCGCTTCTGCGGCAGGAGTGCCAGTCGGAGTTTCAGTAATGGGAGCAACAGCCGGGGGAGGTTCAACCGTCGAAGGGGTAACGGCGGGCGCGGCGTCGTCGGGCGGAGCTTCAGCAGTGGGAGCAGCCACCGGAGTTGTAGCCGCCGGAGCGGTTTGCGAAGTCACCTCTTTTGCGGAAACCGTCTCGGTTCTATTGGTTGTGGATTTGGCGGTTTGTTCCACCTTGGGACCGGAAGGTGTGTTGGATACTGATGTCGGCTGGGATTGCGGGTCTTCCACGTGGTTCAGCTTTTGTTCCAAAGCCGCGCGGTCGGCGGCCTGGGCCGGGGTGTCGTTGGCGCGGACGGAAAGGAAACTCGCACAGAGGGCGACGCAAAAACCAACGAAGGTCATGCCCTTCATTAAACGACCGTTCCGGTCAAAGAATAATGAAATGGCGCGTCCCAGCATGATCTGAATGCTTCGGCGGTTTTTTGAATAAATGGTTTTCATGGTGCTGCGCAATGCTGTTTGACAGCTATTCCAGTGCCAGTTGGGTGTAAAAGGCGTGCCCGTCCCAAGTCAAATGCGGTTCTGTCTCAAAATAAGATTTTGTGACTGATTAAGTCATGCGGAGAGGACATAATTCGGACAGGTCTGGCGCTGCGGAAACACACCTTATTCCAGTTCCAGCAACCGGTAACCCACGGCGGACTCGGTCACGATGAGTTCGGGATGGGACGGCTTTTTTTCGATCTTTTCGCGCAAGTGCGCGATGTGGACGCGCAGGTAATGCGTCTGCTCCACCGCCTTCGGCCCCCAGACTTCCGTCAGCAACTGGCGGTGCGTTAAAACCTTGCCGGCGTGCGTCACGAACAATCGCAGCAGCGAATATTCAATCGGCGTGAGCTTGATTTCCTGGCCGTGCTTGCGGACGACGCGCGCGGACAAATCCACCTCCAGCTCGCCGGTGCGGAAAATCGCGTCCGCTCCCTGCGGCTGGGCGTGACGCAACACGGCGCGGAGACGGGCAAGCAGTTCGGCGCTGTTGAATGGCTTGGTCACGTAATCGTCCGCGCCCGCGTCGAGCGCGGCCACCTTGTCGTCCTCGCGGTCGCGCACGCTCAGGATGATGACCGGTACGCGGCTCCATTCGCGCAGGCGTTTCAGCACCTCCATGCCTTCGAGGTCGGGCAGGCCGAGGTCGAGCAACACCGCGTCCGGCCGGCGCTGGGCGGCCTGGGCGATGCCGTCCGATCCGGTCGCAGCGTCGAAGACGCGATAGCCGTTGGCCTCCAGCGTGACGCGCAGGAGACGCTGGATTTGCGGCTCGTCGTCAATGACGAGGGCGACCGGCGAAGCGGGTGGATTGTTCATGGATAGCAGTTCCAATTAACATGGGCACATTTTGATATGGCTCTGGGAAAAGCGGCGGAGGGCCGCCGCAGTCCAAAATTGTCCTGGGTTCATGTTTCGGTCTCCATTGTTGGCGGTTTATCGGGTTGCGGAAAATTCAGGGCGAACATCACGCCGCCACCCGGGCGGTTGGTGGCGGTGATGGTTCCTCCATGCACCTCGACGAAACCCTTGACGATGGTGAGTCCCAGTCCGCTGCCGCCGGTGGGCGCGGTGGGGGCGCGGAAAAATTTATCGAAGATGCGGGGCAACCATTCCGGCGGGATGCCCGGTCCGCGGTCCGCGACGCTCAACACCAGCTGGTCGTTCGCCAGTTGCGCCGACACTTCGATCGGCGTGTTCACGAGAGTGTGGTTGGCGGCGTTAAGCAGCAGATTGGCGAGAGCATGTTGCGCGAGGGAAAAGTCGAGCCGGACGAGCAGAGGGGCGGCCGGCAGGTCCAGTTTAACCGGGTGTGCCGCCAGTTCTCGCTGCAATTCGCGCAGCGTCGTCTGCACCAAATCGCGTGCGTCATGCCAGTCGAGGCGCGGGCGGACCTGGCCCGATTCGAGCCGCGCCACGTCGAGCAGGTTGCCCACGACGCGATTGAGCCGGGTATTGGCTTCCTGAATCTCGCCGATCAATGCGCGCTGCTGTTCCGGCGTTGCGGTCTTGGCGGCGGCAAGCGCGCTGGCAGCGCTGGTGCTGGCCGCCAGCGGCGTGCGCAATTCGTGCGAGATGGAATTCAAAAGCGTCCGGCTGAACTTTTCCGATTCGGCCAGCAGGCGCGCCTGTTCGGCGGCGGTGCGGAGTTCCACGCGGTCGAGCACCAGCGCGGCCTGGCGCGCGAACGTTTCGAGCAAATCCCGTTGCGCGAGCGTCAGGCGCTTGTCCGGAAAACCTACCGCCAGGATGCCGAACACCTTCCGTTCGGTGGCCAGCGGCAGATGCAACGCCTCCGCGCCGGGCAGATTGTCGGTGAACCTTCCGGCGGCCTTCCGCTGGCGGAACGCCCAGTCGGCCACGCTCAACTCCTTTTCCGAAAGGGCCAGCGAACTGTCGGGATGTGCGAAAAGCTTGTTATTCTCGGGCAGCACGACGGCGATGGGCGCGTTAAAGCTGCGGTTGATTTGCGCCACGAGTTGCCAGACGATTTCGTCGCGCGAGGTCGCCTCGGGCAGGTCGCGCGACATTTCGTAAAGTGCCGTGGCGCGTTTCTCGCGGCGGCGCTCGGCTTCTTCCTGCAGCCGGATGCGCGCCACCAACTGGCCGAGCACAATCGCCACGACAAAATAAAGACCGAACAAAATGCCGTCCTCAACGCTTGAGATGATGAACGTGAAGCGGGGCGGCAGGAAAAAATAATCCCAAGCCAGCGCGCTCAACGCGCCGGCGAGCA
>JBEKSU010000083.1:0-13261 GCA_049516755.1 Verrucomicrobiota bacterium
ATTGGCTTCAGCCCGGTAAAAATCGCGGGCGGCGGCGGCAGATTGCTGCTTCCCTTGGGCGCGCCGGTGTCTCGTCGGCCGGCTTCGCCATCACGCGCCGGCATTCCCATGGCAAACCAGCCTGATGACAAATACGTGTTCATTCGCGTTTATCCGTGGTTAAATTTTCACGTGAAAATCATCACCGACGAACGCTGCACCGGCTATGCTCACCCCGGCCATCCCGAAGGCCCCGGGCGCATCACCAGTTCGCTTGCATATCTGCGAAGCCAGACCGAACTGCCGATTGATTGGGTGAAACCAGGTGAAGTCAGTGATTTCCAGATTCTGCGCGCCCACGCGCCGGAATTTCTCGCCCGTTTGCAAATCCCGAAAGATTTTGATGCCGACACGCCGTTTTACGAAAACATCGCCGGTTACGCCCGTGCATCCGCCGCCGCTGCCCTGGACGCGCTGACCACTGCCCGCAATGGCGAAAGCGTTTTCAGTTTGATGCGCCCGCCCGGCCATCACGCCACCCGCGACCGGGCAATGGGCTTTTGCTATCTGAACAGTGTTGCCATCGCCGCGCTCGAAGCCACCGCCACCGGCGCAAAGCGTGTCGCGGTTTTTGATTTTGACGTGCATCACGGCAACGGCACCGAAGCCATTTTGCTCGACCGGCCCGGCATGGCCTTTTTTTCCATCCACCTGTATCCGTTTTATCCCGACACCGGCAGCGCGAATGTCGGCAAAAACTGTTTCAATTATCCTGTTGCCCCGGATTCGACACGCGAAATTTACCGCGACTCGCTCGCCCGGGCGCTGGACGATTTGAAAAGTTTCCGGCCCGACCTCATCGCCGTATCCGCCGGCTTCGACGCTTACGCGCACGACCCACTCGGGCAAAGTGCGCTCGAAGCGGAGGATTTTCACTGGCTCGGCCAGTCGCTGCGCGCGCTGGGTGTGCCGCTGTTCAGCCTGCTGGAAGGCGGTTACAGCCACGATCTGCCCGATCTCATCCTCACCTACCTCAAAGGCGTGGCCGGAAAATAATTTAGTTCCGTCAAAATAATAATCGGGTCGGACCCCGGCATGGCGGTTTTCAGCCGCATAGCGGCGGTATCTTTGTAGTTTTCCCGTTTCCAAAAATCAAAGCTCCGTCAGGAGCGGCATATTTCGATGTCGCTCCCGACGGAGCTAATTTTATTTGGGCAAATATTCTACAAAGATGCCGCACCTACGGTGCTGGAAGTCCTCGTGGTTCCCATTTAGACTCCGCGCATGACGGTTCTCGAAGCGATTCAGAAGAGTTCAGAATTCCTCGCCAGAAAAGGCGTTGAGTCGCCCCGCCTCCAGACCGAGTTGCTGCTCGCGCATTTGCTCAAACTGCCGCGCATGAAGCTCTATTTGAACTTCGAGCGCGTGCTTACACCCGCGGAAGTGGACGGCCTGCGCGAATTCATCAGGCGCCGCGGACAACGCGAACCGCTCCAGCACATCACCGGCTCGACCTCGTTTTGCGGTTTCGAAATCACCGTGAACCGCCATGCCCTCGTCCCCCGGCCGGAAACCGAACTCCTCGCCGAATTCGGCTGGCAGTTTCTCTCAACCATCAACCATCAACCATCAACTGCTTTAGATTTCGGCACCGGCACCGGCTGCATCGCCATCGCACTGGCGGCGAAATGCCCATCCGCAAAAATCATCGCGACGGACATTTCAGCGGAAGCACTCGCGCTGGCCGGGCAAAATGCCACGCGAAACAACGTCACGGACCGGATTGAATTTCTGCAAGGAGATGGCTTTGCCGCGCTTCATCCGGAGGGACGAGTTACACGAGTCCAAAATTCGGAGATTGAGACAAAAATCAGGGACTCGTGTAACTCATCCCTCCGAAAAATGGAATTTGATTTGATCATCAGCAACCCGCCTTACATTCCTTCCGCCGAAATTGCCACGCTCCAGCCGGAAGTGCGCGATTTCGATCCGCGCGGCGCGCTGGACGGCGGCGCGGACGGCCTGGACTTTTACCGGAATCTGGTGGCGGAATCGAAACCGTTCCTGAAACCGGGCGGAAAAATCATGCTCGAATTTGGCGACGGCCAGGCGGAAGCCATCCGGACAATCTTTGAAACCGAAAAGTGGATTGTCGAAGCGGTGAAGGAGGACTACTCTCACCGGGCAAGAATTTTAATTGCCAAATCGTCCTCGTCGTCGTCCTCGTAATCGTAATCGAAAAACGAGGACGAGGACGAGAACGAGGAGGATAAACCAATTTCACATGGAAAGTTTTTTGATCAAAGGCGGCGTGCCACTGCACGGCGAGGTGACCATCAGCGGCAGCAAAAACGCCGCGCTGCCCATCATGGCGGCGGCGTTGCTCACCGGCGAACCGTGCGTCATCCGGGGCGTGCCGGATTTGAGCGACACGCGCTTCATGGCGCAGATTCTCGCCTCGCTCGGCGCGACGGTGAAATTCGCGCGCGGCACGCTGACGGTCCGCGCACAAAATATCCGCGGCTACGCCGATTACGAACTCGTCCGCAAAATGCGCGGCTCGATTTGCATTATGGGGCCGCTGCTGGGCCGCCTGAAGCAAGCGCGCGTGTCGCTGCCTGGCGGCTGCGTCATCGGCGCACGACCCATCAACCTGCATTTGAAGGGTTTTGAGGCGCTCGGCGCGAAAATCACGATTGAAGGCGGCTATGTCAGCGCCGCGGCAAAACATCTGAGCGGCGCGCCGATGTTTCTCGGCGGACGCTCCGGCTCGACCGTGCTCGGCACGGCGAATGTGATGATGGCAGCGGCGCTGGCCGAAGGCGTAACGGTCATCGAAAGCGCGGCGTGTGAACCAGAAGTGTTGGACCTGGCGAAGTTTCTGAACACGATGGGAGCAAAAATTTCGGGCGCCGGCAGCCCGACCATCACGATTACCGGCGTCAAAAAGTTGCATGGTGCAAAACATGAGGTCATTCCGGATCGGATTGAAGCGGCAACCTACGCGATTGCCGCCGCCGCGACGGATGGCGAAATCACCCTACGGGGCGCGCGCGCCGACCATCTGCGCGCGGTGATTGACAAATTGAATGAATCGGGCGTGGCGGTCGAGCGGCGCGGCGCCAATCTGCTGGTGCGGCGCAACGGCCGGCTCAAATCGGCGGACGTGACGACGCTGCCCTATTCCGGTTTTCCCACGGATGTGCAGGCGCAAATGATGTCGCTGTTCGCGCTGGCGCCGGGCATCAGCATCATCACGGAGCGGATTTTTGAGTCGCGTTTCATGCATGTGAGCGAACTGGCGCGGCTCGGCGCGGACATCGAGATTGAGGGGCCGAGCGCGATTGTCAAAGGCGGCAGGCCGTTGAGCGGCGCGCCGGTGATGGCGAGCGATCTGCGCGCGTCGGCGGCGCTGGTGATTGCCGGACTGGCGGCCAAAGGCACAACGCAGGTCAATCGCATCTACCATCTGGACCGCGGCTACGAAAACATGGACGAGAAGTTGCGCAAGCTCGGCGCCCGGATTGAGCGCGTCGAGGAAAAGTGAATTCTACAGATTGCAATTTACTTGGGACTGACCCGTTTATCGTTTATGGACTCCAACTTGCGGACAAGCTGTCCGCGCTCCGGTTTTTCCCCACAAAGCAAAAAAAGGCGTGGTGAGAAGCCGTTGGCGCGTTCTTAAAACTTTTTGACACCGGTGGAATCAACATTTAACTTTCAGCCATGAAAGTTTTGCTCACGCCGCACCAGGAAAAATTCGTCGGCCGGAAAATGAAGGGCGGCGGCTACCTGTCACAAGATGAGGTTATCCGCGAGGCATTGCGCGTGTATGAACTCGTCGAGCAGGAGGACAACGACCCGCAACTGGAGGCGGCGTTGCGCCACGCGCTCCGCAGTCCGTTGAAAAAATACAAGCCCGGCCATTTTGCCGCCCTTGCCGCTTGAACCGGGTTGAAATCTTTGTCCGTCATGACGCCGAACTGGACGCCTTCGGCTACTTCCAATACATCCGCGAAAACAATCCCGAAGCCGCGCTGCGCTTTCTCAAGGCGATTGACGGCACGGTCGAAAGTCTGGCGCGGCAACCGCTGAAAGGCCGGCTGCGGAAATTTCGCGGCAGGGATTTGAAGAACATCCGTTCATGGCGCGTGGATGATTTTGAAAACTATCTGATTTTCTACCGCTTTGCTGGAAGGCGATTGGAAATCCTCCGCATCAAGCACGGCGCGATGGATTTTCCGCAGGCGTTGCGATTGGATTAACCGGCCGGTGGCGCAGGAACGCGGTCAGTATCGCATCAAGCTGAAGCTTGGACTCCAACTTGCGGACAAGCTGTCCGCGCTCCGATTATTTCCCCACCTCCTTGGCGCGGCGAGAAGCCGTTGGCGCAGTCCGACAAGCGTCGGACCGTATCAACGGCTCCCCGCGCGCGTGGAGTCACCGCAGCCGGCACACGTCCCGGTTTGAGGCTGGGGCGGTTTCATACGGCGAGCAGTTCGCGGCTGCTCTCAAAAATGCGCGCCTGGCGTTCAGCCTGGCGGAGAGCAGCCCGGGTTTTTTCCTCGAACAGCACCGGGAACACCAGCAAGGGGTAAAAGGTCGCCCAAGCCAGTGCCGCCGCCTCGTTGGCCGCGCGCCGCAACGGAGGATTCAACTCCGGCACCGGCGCTTCGGCCAATTGCCGCGCGAGCAAACGGCCTTTGAGCCGTTCGAACTCGGTTTCCTGCGTGGCGCGAAACGGCGCCGGCGGAGCCGGTCGCACTTCGAACCGCGTTTCGGGGCCGAACCTGGCCGGCACCCGGGTTTCATTTTTGTTCATGTTTTTTTCTTTCGTTTGGTTTTGGGTTAAAAAGCGAAAAACCCGCGATTGACTGGCAATCGCGGGTTTTAAAAATTTGTTTTCTCAAATCAGAATTTTGCCCCCACGATGCCAGAACGCCGGCAGACGCGCGTCCAAATGGACATGCATCCATTGGTCTGCGCGTGCTTCAGCGTTGGAACAAACGTGTTTTTCATATTCAACCGGCAGGAAGAAACACTATTTGGGCGTGTTTGTCAATGGGTTTTATTTTTAAAAGCGGCCTTTCTCAAGGCTTGTCGGATGGAGAAGTGGTGCTAAATTGGTTCAAGCATGAGCGAACAATTACGGATGGTCACATGCGGGTGGTGTGAGACGAAGGTCTTCATCCCGGGCGACCTGGCGCCATTGGCAACGGTACCGTGCAGCAAGTGCGGGCATCCCATCATGATGCCCATGATGATCCGGCAATTCGAATTGCGGAGCGTCATCGGTTCGGGCGGCATGGGTACGGTCTATCGAGCCTGGGATACGACACTGGAGCGCATGGTGGCGGTGAAGCTGATGCGGAAAGAGCTCCTTGCGGACCAGGTGGCATTGGAAAATTTTTATCGCGAAGCCCGCGCCTGCGCCCGGCTCAACCATACGAACATCGTTCATATCTACTCCTTCGACGACTGGGAGGGCCAGCAGTACCTCGTGATGGAACTGGCCGATCATGGCAGCCTGGACGCACGCATTGAGAAACTGCGCCTGCTGCAGGAACTGGACATGCTCGATATCGGCATCAAAATCGCCGATGCGCTCAACATGGCGCTCAAACATGATTTGCTCCATCGCGACATCAAGCCGGGCAATATTTTGTTCAACGCGGACCACGAACCCAAGCTGATTGACTTCGGTCTCGCCCGCAAAGCCGATCAGGAACACGAAGTGGAGGACGTGACCTGGGGCACGCCTTATTACGTCGCGCCCGAAAAAATCAAGCGCGAGCCGGAAACTTTCCTGTCCGATATGTACAGCCTCGGCGCCACGCTCTATCACGCAATGACCGGTCACGTGCCGTTTGAAGCGCCGACGGTCGAGGAAGTCATCACGGCCCAGGTGCAAACACCCCTGACGCCGCCAAATCTGGTCGTGCCTGAAATCACGCAGTCCACCAGTGATGCGCTGGTGAAGGCCATGGCAAAAAATCCCGCGGAACGTTTCCTGAGCTACGACGAGTTCATCATGGCGCTGGAAGCGGCGCGCAGCCAGCTGGTCGTAATGCAAAATCAACAGCCGCAGGCGCAAAAGTCCAAGAGTCTCACCAGTTGGTGGAAGCGAGCCTAAACGGGCGTCGTTGCCGCCCGCCTTGCAGATTCAAAAACTCCGGCCGATTAATTGGCGCCACCTGGTCCCGAGGCTTCCGGCCTTTTATTTTCGGCTTTGGCACGGAAGTGGATGCTGATGGCGGTGAGTTTGCCATCGCCGGTTTTCTTGTAAGTGCCGCTGACCGGCTCTCCCACCACGCCGTCAGCGAGTGTGGCCGACTTGCCGTCCCTGATAATCGTGGTGTCAGGCGCAACCCGCAGCGTGAGCGTGCCCACAGCCAGCGTCATCGCCTTCAAGTCCACCGCGCCCAGATTCCCATGAAAGGACAGACTGCCATGTTTGGTGGGCTTGACGGGGGTTTGGCCGGACGCGGCCGGCGCATTCGTGCCGGTGCCTTCCGCGCGCGACCACGCGGGCATTACAACGAGAACCGCGGCAAAGAGGCTCAGGGTTGTGATTTTAGAGCTGTTTGTTGTCATGGTGGTTGATGGTTTGCCAAAAATTCGCCACGAAAAACAGTGAAGATTACGGATTGGGTCCAACAATTCCAACAATTTTTACCACACGCCTTCGGTCAGCAATTCCGTGACGTTTCGGGCCAGATCTTCTGCCAGCAACGGCAGCGACTGGCGCTCCGAGTCCGCCAGATCCGTGCCAACGTGAATCAGCGTGTAGCCGTTCACGTTTTTTTCGAACAACACCTTGCCCGTGGCGCGTTCACGTGCGATGACATGCGCGGTGATGCCCACCCGGTAATTCTCCGTTGTGGTGACGTCATTGTTCAAGTAGCTCAACCCTTCACGGTTGTAACGCGTAATCACCCCGCTGACGATGATGTCACCGGGACCGTGCGTGGCGAGGTGGTAGGTGCCGTCGGTTTGGAGTCTTTCACGCAACGCCTGGGTGACCGCGTCGCCGAGCCGCGGTTGCAGCGTCTGATTGTTGAACGGCAAAACTTCAACCGACTTTTCACCTGCGACCGCGCCATTGACGGGGCCGAGATGGTAGGCAGCGCAACCGGCGAGCAATACCGCCAAGGTCGAAACGGCAAGGATTTTTAGCAAACGCATTTCAGTTGGCGATCGACGCTTGAACGCGTGGTTTGAGGGCTTCAATTCGCTGCCGCGCGGGAGCGGCGTAAGGCGAGTTTGGATTCAGTTGCAGCACTTCGTTATAATAAACCAGCGCGCCGTTCCACTTCTTGCTCTTTTCGTAGAATTGTGCGATTTCAAAATTGCCGCGCACCTGTTCGGCCTTGAGCCAGGCGATGGCGTGTTGCGCCTGCGGCACACGCCCGTCGTTGGGATAAAGCGTGATGAAATCAGTAAACGTCGCAATCGCCTGCACTGCGGTGTTTTGATCGTATTCAGCCTTCGCCGCCTGCCTGGCATATGAAACGCCCTCGCGGAACAATGCATCGGCGGCAATGGTCGGCTGGTTGTAGTACCGATCCGCGGCGGTTGCGTAGGCCTTCACCGCATCGGGATAATTTTTCTGTTTTTCGCGCGCGGCACCGACGCGCAATTGCGCGTGCGGGGCAACGTCGCTGTAGGGGCCGTTGTTGACGATTTTGTCGAACATTTGCGCCGTTTGATCCATCGAGGGATAGGGGATAAAGCCCCAGAGCCGGAACCACTGGCCGCCGAGGAAACGGTTGGCGATTTCATACTGCCGCCAGATCACTTCTTCATACCGGCTGCTGCGCGGATATTTTTCAATGATGTTCTGGTAGGCTTTGAACGCGGCTTCATCCTTGTCGGTCGCCTCGAGGCAGCGGCCGATGAGATATTCCGCGTCCGGCGCGTAGTCCGATAACGGCCACACGCGCAAGATACGGTGCGCGGCATGGAGCGTGGTGTTGTAGTCTTCCTTGGCGAAAGCCTGCTCCGCAACGTCCAATTGTTCCTTGGCCCGGGGTCGCTGCCACCTGGTGTTCTGGCCGTACAACTCGTAATACCAGCCCTCACCCGGCACATAAAACAACGGCGCGGGCGCGCGATACGGAAACAACGCCACGCATGCGGCGACGAAGAGCAGAAAACCATACGGGCGTTTCATGTGGCGACAGTAATGGCCTGAAAACCGCAAGTCAAGACGGGCACAAGTGGATTCATCCCCGGTAAACAACTACAATGCCGTAATCCTCCACTATCTTTTGTATGCTGACGTCAAAATGTGTGTAGCCGACCGTGTGAATGCCAACGAGGTTGACCTCGCCGATTTCATTCAAAAATTCCGTGACCCGTTCATCAAACTTGTCATGGCCGGCTTCGATGCAATTGGAGTGGCGAATCGTCCGGACCCGGACCTTTTTGTCGGCGCCCCCGGCCACCGCCTCCAGCGGCGGTTTCGGTTTGGCAATGAGAACCTCGCCCGGTTTGTCCCGCACGGGCACCTTGAGGTGCATTTCGATTTTGGCGGCGGCGGACGAGGCGATGCTATGGCCCGCCTGCTGGCTCATGCCAGCGGCTCCCGGCGAAACAGAATCAGCCGCGGGCGGCGTTGCCGCCGCCGGAATCATGATTTTTTCACCGCACGACGGGCACTGGATTTCCGAGCCAGCGCCGGAATTGTCCACGGCCATTTCCTGTTCGCAATGAGGGCAATTGAAGATTATGTCCATAAGCCGGAATTCGTTTGTGTCTCCAGCTTAGAACCACGGCCTGCCGCAAACCAGTAAAAAATCGCGCCGTTCTACTCCCACTCAATCGTTCCCGGCGGTTTGCTGGTGATGTCGAAGACGCAACGGTTCACACCCTTGACCTCGTTGATGATGCGGCTGGCGAGTTTCTCCAGCAATTCGTAGGGCAGTTTCACCCAGTCCGCCGTCATGCCGTCCTGCGATTCCACCGCGCGGATGGCGATGGTGAAATCATAAGTCCGTTCGTCGCCCATCACCCCCACGCTGCGCACGGGAAGCAATACCGCGAAGCTCTGCCAGATTTTATAGTAAAGCCCGTTCAACTTCATCTCCTCAACAACGATGGCGTCGGCGTTCCGCAAAATCACACAGCGTTCCGGCGTCACCGCGCCGAGAATGCGCACGGCCAGTCCCGGCCCGGGAAACGGCTGGCGCATAACAATTTCCTTCGGCAAACCAAGTTCGATCCCGAGCTGGCGCACCTCGTCCTTGAACAGGCATTTCAGCGGCTCGACGAGCGCAAATCTCATTTTCTTCGGCAGGCCGCCGACATTGTGATGGCTCTTGATGAGCGCGGCGGGATTGCCGTCAATCGGCACGGACTCGATCACGTCGGGATAGAGCGTGCCTTGCGCGAGAAATTTCGCCTTGCCCGCGCGCCGGGTCGCATTCTGGAAGACTTCAATGAACGTCCGGCCGATGATCTTCCGTTTGCGTTCGGGTTCGGTCACGCCCTTGAGCCGTTTCAAAAACAGCTTCGCGGCGTCTTCGTATTGCAGTTTGATTTTGAAATTGCGCCCGAATACCTCCCGCACCACTTCCGCCTCGCGTCCGCGCAACAGGCCGTTGTTGACGAAAATACAGGTCAGCTGGTCGCCGATGGCTTTATGCAGCAGCGCCGCCGCCACGCTCGAATCCACGCCGCCACTCAGGCCGAGAATGACCTTTTCCGTCCCCACCTGGGCGCGGATTTCCTCGACGGCCCGCTCCACGTAGTTCCGCATCGTCCAGTTTTTGCCGCAACCGCAAATGCCGTGGACGAAATTGGCAATGATTTCCTTCCCCCGCGGCGTGTGGACGACCTCGGGATGGAATTGCAGGCCGAAAAATTTCCGCGCGCGGTTTTCGATGGCGGCGTATTCGGAGTTTTCGGTGACGGCGACCGGTTTGAAATCGCGCGGCAGTTTCGTGAGCTTGTCGCCGTGCGAATTCCAGACCTGCAACGTTTCCGGCAGATTGCGGAACAGCACGCACGACGCGTCCTTCACGGTGAGCAATCCCTTGCCATATTCGCGTTTGAGGCCTTTCTCGACCTTGCCGCCGAGAAACTGCGCGAACAACTGCACGCCGTAGCAGATGCCAAGCACGGGCACGCCGAGCGCGAAAATGTTCCGGTCCGGCAACGGCGCGTTTTTTGCGTACACGCTGGACGGACCGCCGGACAAGATGATGCCGCTGGGCGCCAGCGCGGCGATTTCCGCCGCCGGTGTGGCGTGACTCAAGATGACGGAATACACGTTGCATTCGCGGATGCGCCGCGCAATCACCTGCGTGTATTGCGACCCGAAATCCAAAATGACGATTTGCTCGTTCATGAAATCAAAAGCCAAAGCGCACTCTTTGCCTGTGCCGCGCGGCTTTGGCGAGCGAAAAATGTTTTCACCCCGGCCGGACTCGGCTAAACAACACGCGCATGGCCGTTCCAACACCGCCTCCAGGCAAAGAGTGGTTGAACAAAATCTCGCGATGGTTTGTGCTCCATCCGTATTGGGCGCTGATGTTGGTTGTGCTGGCCGCGCTGGGACCATTTCTGGCCAAACCGTTCAACATTGACGACCCGCTGTTTATCTGGACCGCCCGCCAAATCCAAGCGCATCCCGGCAATCCTTACGGGTTCACGGTGAATTGGTATGGCAGCGTTGACCCGATGTGGAATGTGACGGCGAATCCGCCGCTGGCCGGTTATTATCTGGCGCTGGCGGCGGGAATTTTCGGCTGGAGCGAAATCGCATTGCATTTTGCCTTTTTGCCGTTCGCCGTGGCGGTGATTCTGGGAACGCACCGGCTGGCGCGTAATTTTTGCAGCCGGCCGGCGCTGGCGGCGCTGACGACCCTGTTCACGCCGGTCTTTCTGATTTCGAGCACGACGGTGATGTGCGACGTGATGATGCTGGCGTTCTGGATTTGGGCGGTGGCGTTGTGGGTGGAGGGGATGGAGCGTGATGATGTTTGGCGGCTGGGCGGCGCCGGGCTTTTGGTCGCGCTGGCGGCATTGACCAAATACTACGGCGTCTGCCTCATCCCGTTGCTGGCCGCTTATGGCCTGATGGAAAAACGCCGATGGGGACGATGGGCGGCGGGTCTGCTGATCCCGCTGACGGCATTATGCGCCTACCAATGGGTCACGCGGGCGCTTTACGGGTACGCACTCCTGTCCGAAGCAACCGATTATGCCAAATTTGCGAAGGGGTTTTTTGGGGAGGCGGGAATAAACTCCGGTTTGACCGCGTTGACTTTCACCGGCGGATGTCTGGCCGTGGTAATATTCTTCGCCCCGCTGCTTTGGCGGGCGCGAGTGCTGGCGGCATTTGCCGGAGTGACGATTTTAACCGTCGTCGCGCTCTCCCTCGGAGGAATCCTGTTGAGAAATTTCAACTGGCTGCAAGGCCTGGGCCGGGCGTTGGTGGAACTTCAAATCATCGTCTGGACGATCGGCGGCCTTGGTGTGCTGGCACTGGCGGTTGCGGATGTCCTTGGCCGGCGCGATGCGCGTTCATGGTTGCTGGGTTTGTGGGTATGGGGAACCTTTTTGTTCGCAGCGCTTTTCAACTGGACCGTCAACGGACGTTCCCTCCTGCCCCTGGCGCCGGCGGTGGGAATTTTGATCGCCCGGCGTTTGGAACAAACCGCCTTGAGCGGGCGGAAAACCTGGCCGCGCCGGGTGATGATCTGCCTTGCGGCCGGCGCCGCGCTTGCGCTGCTGGTGACGCGGGCGGATTTTTCCCTCGCCACTGCCGCCCGCCAGAGTGCGCAACAGGTCTGCGCCAGATACGGTTCCAGCGGGAAGACGTTGTGGTATCAGGGGCACTGGGGGTTTCAATATTACATGGAAGCGTTGGGGGCAACCGCGCTGGACATAAAGCACTCCCGTCCCCGGGCAGGTGAAAACCTCGTCCTGCCATTGAATAATACCAGTCTGTTTCCGCCAAAGCCGGAAACGGCTTCCCTGCGGGAAGTCATCGTTGTTCCCGGGCCGCGGCTGCTTACCACCTGGAGCGGAGGCGCCGGCGCCGGCTTTTATGCGGCAACCCGGGGACCGCTGCCATTTGCCTTTAACCATGTGCCGCCAGAAGATGTCGCCATCTACGACTGTTTGCCGGCGCCTTCAAAAAAATGAGGCGAGTTCTTTGATGGCCAAACCGGTCCGGCAAAAAATAAAAACCCGACAGCTGATTGCCGCCGGGCTTTGAGTTTCGAAAACAACGGTTATTGCTGCACCACTTTGACCTGGCCGGTACCCGGATTATAGTCGAGTTTCGTTCCATAAGGTGTTGCCGGCAGTTTGCCCACATAATTTGGCACCAGCTCGTTCAGGTCTTTGGGCAAACGGCCCTCCTGCGTATTGAACAACTGGATGGCCTCGTTGAGATACGACACGTCAATCGTCTTGACCGCGTATTTGTCTGCTTGCATTAACGAGCCCAGATAACCCCCGGACGGTGCCGCGGGATGGGCGCTGGTGGTGTTGGTGGTTTGACTTGTGTTGGTCCCCTGGGGATGAGGACTGGAATTATTTTTGCCGCAGCCGGCCAGAATCAATCCCGTCGCAATCAAAATCAGGAAGCACGTTTTCATGTCAGCAATCTACCTCAAATCGTGAAAAATCCAAAGTTCAATTACAGCCTTGAAACAGCATTAAGCCATCCTCCGCATTCCATGGGAAATGCGTTGCGTTACTCCTCCCAATCCAGCGGCGCAACCTTATTGCGGAGGCGCGTTGGTAGCCGGTGTTTCGGGTGCAGGTGCCGCAGGGGCACTGGCAGCCGGTGTTTCGGGTGCGGTTGCTGCAGGCGCGCTGGCAGCCGGGGCTTCAGGCGCGGTGACCGCCGGCGCACTGGCGGCCGGAGCCTCGGGTGCGGTTGCCGCCGGCATGTTGGTGGCCGGTGTTTCGGGTGCGGTTGCTGCAGGCGCGTTGGTGGCCGGCATTGCCGGCGGCGAACTCGTTTCCGCCTGCTTTTTGCAACCCGCCAACAGACCCACATAAACCAGTCCAGATACCGCTACTAATGATAATAATTTCTTCATACGTTGTTAACTTCTTCTAACCCATTGCTCATGGCAAGCTGAATTTTCAGATTGTTTTGCTGGCGGCGGATACGTTTGTGATTTGCGCCGCCAGCTCCCTCGCCTGCCGGATCAAATCGAGATCGTCAGCCAGATTGCCAAAGCGGAATTGTGGCATGCCGCTTTGCTGCTGGCCGAGCAGCTCGCCCGGTCCGCGCAGTTTCAAGTCCGCCTCGGCAATG
>JBEKSU010000084.1:0-13251 GCA_049516755.1 Verrucomicrobiota bacterium
AACCGTTAGCTTTGAGTCAATGACGGCCAAGGTCATGCGCCCGCCACTTTCGCCGGCCTGGATTCTGTTCATCCTCACCGGTCTCAACCTGTTTAACTATCTCGACCGCTTCGTGCTCTCGGCGGTGTTGACGCCAATCCAAAATGAATTCGGCCTCAACAACGACCAGGCTGGGTGGCTCGGGACGGCATTCATGGTCGGCTATTTCCTCACGTCGCCGGTCTTCGGCTGGCTGGGCGACCGCTGGTCGCGCAAATGGCTCATCGCTGCCGGCATTTTTGTGTGGAGCGTGGGCACGATCCTGACGGGGTTCGCGGCGACGTTTGCGATGATGATTGCGTTTCGCCTGCTCGTCGGCCTGGGCGAAGCGAGCTATGCGACCATCAGTCCGAGCCTGATTTCCGACAGCTACGCCCCCGCGAAACGGAACAACGCGCTGACCATTTTCTACGTCGCGATGCCAATCGGCGCGGCGTTGGGCATGATCATTGGCGGACTCATTGCCGCGCACTGGGGCTGGCGGCACGCGTTCATCTGGGCAGGCGTGCCGGGGTTGCTCCTCGCGCTCGTGCTGCTGCCATTTGCCGAACTGAAACGCGGCCAGGCCGAGGGTAAGACGGCCGAGGCGGCAAAAACACCTTCCGTGCGCGACGTCGTGAATCTCTTTCGCATCCCGGACTACGTGCTCGTGGTTTTGGGCTACACCGCCTACACCTTCGCGCTGGGTGCGTTCGGGTATTGGGGACCGACGTTTCTTCAGCGCGCGCACAGCGTGGCCCTGGACAAGGCCGCCACGTTTTTCGGCGCGGTGCTGGTGGTCGCCGGGCTCGTGGGCACATTGCTCGGCGGATTTGCCGCGACCGCGTGGCAGAAGCGCAATCACGCCGGCTACGCGTGGACGCTGGGACTCTCGGTGCTGGTGTCCGTGCCGCTGGCGTATGGCGCGTTCCTCGCCAGCTCAACGTTTTGGTCCATGGCGTTTCTGGCGGCGGCGATGTTCTTCCTGTTCCTGTCCACCGGACCGGTCAACACACTCATTCTGGAAACCGCGCCGGTGAATCTTCGCGCCAGCGCCATGGCCGTTTCTATTTTTTCGATCCATCTCTTCGGCGACATGTGGTCGCCGATGATCGTCGGCCGGTTGGCGGATTTATTCGGCGGAAATTTGCAGAAGGCCGTTTTGATATTGCCGGTGGCGTTGTTCGTGGCGAGCGCGCTCTGGCTGGTGCTCGCGTTGAAAACGAAGCGGGGCGGGGCCGAACCAATTGACAATTAGGACGCGGTCAGTGAACGAAAGCCGCTTGATGGTGATTGCAATTGAGCCGTAAGAATTTACTAGCCGCGTGCCAACGTGATTCCTTCTCCCCGGGGAGAAGGCCAGGATGAGGGCGAGCTAATAACCAACTTTTCAATCTCGTTTCCATTCTCTAAATTCAGATCATGGCCGATTTCGAACGTGCCCGTGAGCTTCGCAAAAAAGAAACGTGGGCGGAAAAACTTGTCTGGAGCTGGCTGCGTGCCCGGCGTTTTATCGGCTACAAATTCCGTCGCCAGCATCCGCTCGGTATTTACTACCTGGATTTCTTTTGCGAGGAGGCGGAACTGAATATTGAGATTGACGGCAGCCATCATGGTTTTCCCGACCAGCGCAAGCATGACGTGGAACGGGAACAGTTTCTACAGTCACGCGGCGTCAAGACGCTGCGGTTCTGGAATTCGCATTTGCGGCGCAATGCGCAGAGCATCCGCGACACGATTTTCAATGAGTTGCAGGTGCGCGCGCCGCATCCATTACCGGATTACACGAGGCCAATGAAGCCTGTGGCTGAAAAGAAAAGTTAGTTAAAACACTCGACCTCACCCCGGCCCTCTCCTCCGAGGAGAGGGAGAATAATTCGCCGTCCCCTTGAAAATTCGTGCGATTGAATTTGCCTGAAATAGCCTTCGTTTCCAGCAGCAGCTTGCATTATTTGCCCGGCGGTGAGGGTGGGGCAACCGGGTTTGACGACGATTCCATCTGCGCCTGAAGCTCGCGATGGTTGACCTTGCCGGTGCCGAGCTTGGGAATCTCCTTCACCACTTTGATCTCGCGCGGGACGCTCAGATTCGTCAACCCCCTGGCTTTGATGGCGTTGCGGATTTCGTCCAGGGTCAGCTTGGGTTCGTTGGTCACGGCGATGAGCATTTCGCCTTTGTTTTCTTCGGGGCGCGTGATGACGGCAACCTGGCAGTGCAGGCCGTAGTGCGGAAACGCCCCCGCCAGTGCGTCTTCCACCGCCGTGAGGCTCACCATCTCGCCGCTCACCTTGGCAAAGCGTTTCATCCGTCCGAGGATGTGCAGATAGCCTTCAGCATCCTCATTCACGATGTCGCCGGTATCGTACCAGCCGCCGAGGGTCTGGAACTTCGCGTTCACATCCGCGTTCAGATAGCCTTTCATCACGTTTGGTCCGCGCACGAAGAGCCGCTGGCCCTCGGCTACACCTTCGACCGGTTCCAGCTTGTGTTTCATGCCCGGCAGGAGGCGGCCCACGGAACCGTAGCGGGGTTCGAGCGGCGTGTTGACGCTCACGCACGGGGCGCATTCCGTCGCGCCATAACCTTCGAGAATGCGCACGCCGTATTTCTGCGACCAGGCGAGCGCGGTGGCTTCCTGCAGCTTCTCCGCGGCGGCAAACAGATACCGGATGCTGCGGAAGTCGTAGGGATGGGCCTTGCGCGCGTAGCCGTTCAGGAAGGTGTTGGTGCTGATGAACACCGTGCAATCATGTTCGTAGAGCGCGGCCGGCACGGTGCGGTAATGCAGGGGCGAAGGATAGAGGAAGACATAGATCCCGCGTACCAGCGGCAGTAACGTCCCCACCGTGAGGCCGAAGCTGTGAAAGAGCGGCAGGCAGTTGAAGAGCCGGTCGCCGTCGGTGATATCGGTAACCGCCAGCATCTGGCGGATGTTGGCGAGAATGTTGCCATGCGTCAGCTCGACCCCCTTGGGCACGCCTTCGGAGCCGCTCGTGAAAACAATCACGGCCGTGGAGCCGGGGGGCAGCAGATGGCAGATGGCAGATGGCAGATGGCAGATGTGCCGGAGCAGCGCAAGGAACTTCCGGTGGCCGGCGATGCCGGCGCGCACGTCTTCGAGGTAAATCAGGCTGACACCTGCTTTCACAAAATCGTCCTCTTTGAGCTTGGTGCGCTCAAGAAAAACGCGCGAGGTGACGACCTGCTTCAATCCGGCCAGTTCCGCGCACGCCAGCAGGGTGGGGGTGCCCGAGGAGAAATTCAACACGGCGGGCACCTTGCCCAGGCTCCACAACGCGAGGATGGCCACCGGTGTGGCGTTGACATTGGGCATCAACAGGCCAACCCGTTCACCGTCCGCAACCCGGCCACGCAAGGCCTGCGCCAGCAGGTCCGTTCCCACCATCAGCTTGCGATAGGTCAGCTTTTGCTGCGTCGTATCTTCGAGGATGATGTGGCCGGGATGTTTGCGGGCAATCTCCGCCACCGCCGCGAGGACATCCGGCGCGCCGAAAGCCATCTCGACCTCGAACTGCTGCCGTACCATCTGGTCGCGGAGCCAGCTGGTGAGCAGTGACCGCGCGCGGCCGGTGTTGATGTCTCCCAACCCGGGCGCCGCCAGCACGGCGCTGAAATGCACGGTGACTTTGGGAAAACATCTTTTCCAGCCCGGATTGGGGGAAAACGGGAGGCTGCCGGCGCCGCGCAGGTAAGCCGTGATGACTTTTGCCTTCGTCTTGAAAATTAAAAAGCCGGTGCCATCGAACAGCTTCATCAAGGTGCCCGTGCGCGACAGGCGGCCTTCGGCAAAGAGCACGAGCCGCCCGCCGCCTTTGAGAAACTCGGCCATGCGCTTCACCGAGTAAGGCGAATTGGTGTCAATGGGCAGGGTATAGTGATTGATCATCACCATCCGATGCAGCCAGCTCGTCTGCGCCGAAATACTCGACGTGACGAACTTCCAATCCTCCTCCAGGCAGACCCAGAGAAACAGCCAGTCGATCCAGGAGAGGTGGTTCGGAACCAAAAGCACCGGGCCGCGTGTTTTCAGAGCGTCCAGGTCGTAAGCCCGGAAGCGAAACAGGACCCGGAGCAAGAAGCGGAAGAAACTTTTCATGGCGATGGGAAGTGCATCGTTAGAATTTGATGCTGATGCCGAAGCCGGGGTCCAGGCGCGTTGGCATCAGCGCCTCCGGATATGGATACGCTGGTTCCAAATTTAATTTCAAGGCAAAGTCTTTTGAGCCGAAGAGTTCGTAGTTGAGTTTCCGGTCCGCTACCGTGAGCGTGGGTTCCGTGGTATCTCCAAGCCGGGGTAACAACTTGTCAGGACTTCCCGATGGGAGGTCACTTTGAAAGTTGATGCTTGCCTGATAAGGGTCTGGATCGTGGGTTTTTACCGGTGGATCGAATGATATGTTTATGTCGTCCAGAAAACCGCTGTTCGTTGCCGGATACGGGATGTCCATCCGGGCATACGTCAATACCGGCGTGGTGAAGTGACTTTTGCGCGTGGCCAGCGGGGGCTTCTGCTTATACAGATCGGCTCCCATCAGACAAACAAGTCCGACAAGTCCGACGAGTCCGACGAGTGCCAGGCATTGTTTCATGTTGATCATGGGTGTCAGAATTCAAAAGGCAGAAGCTGGAAAAGGGTTTAATATTCATTGGCCAAGCTGCTTTTTTTTGCGCGCTTCAAAATCGTATTGGAACAACAAGCCAACACTCTGCGCGCCTTCCCGGCCATTGCGGATCGCGTTGAATCCGTATCCATAGCGCATGACGATCTTGAAATTCTTGTTCTTCGGCGCAAAGGTCAGGCCGCAGCCCGCGCCCGTCTGCCAGTCGCTGCGTTGTTCGTACCCGGGCAGATAAGTCAAATTAGCCGTGGCGGTTTCCACCCGGAACAGCAGGCGATGCTCGCGTTCCAGCGGAACGTTGTAGGCGGCGTAGATATGGACGAACCGGGTCGCGGTCAATTCTTCATAATAGTAACCGGGCAGCGTCAAAGGATATTCGGCCACCAGCGGCAGCACGCCGCCCAACCGCCACGCGGTCAACTGATCGGCATCGGTCGAACCGCCCGCGGTCACCGCCAGGGAGGCCATCTGCCCGCTGTTCGTCCACGCGTAATTCAAACCGGCATAAAGCCAGTAAAGATCCGTGTTCGGATTGAGGCGGCGGTCGTTGTTGAAGCCGTAAGTGTCGCTGTTGAACCGCCATTGCCGTTCAAACCAGACGGACAATTCCAGGCCCAGGTCGGGATACAGGTTCGGTTCCTTGCCCGCCACCCGGATGCCGGTCAGCGTGTAGGCGGTGATTTGATTGGCGGGCAGGGCGAAGTTGGCCGCCGTGTCGCCCGTGTCCGTAAAAGCCGAATAGTGTCCCCCACCGCGCACGATCACACTCACCGGAATCAACACTCCCGGATTCAACAATTGATACACGCTCAAGGAAACGCCGCCGCCGCTGCCGTCAAAACTTTCATTCTTGATGTAATTACCCTGCCGGACTTCGTAGTAACTGTCTCCGAAAGCGCCGCCGGAAAAGCCGAAGCCGAGGTCCGTGTTGGGAGAAATCCATCGTTTGAGTCCCAGTTCGCCGTCCAAATAAACCGGGGCGATGGCCAGGCGCAAATCCACGTTCGTGCTCAGGACATGCGGCTGGTTGTAATAGTAGTAGGCATAGACCCCTTGCGGTCCCTGGCCGGCGAGCGGTTCGTCGTAGCCCAGCTCCAGCAGATTGCGATGTTCGGGGTCAACCTGGGCCAGGCCGGCGGAACCGGCGAAAAGCCACATCCCCGCCGCCAGAAGCAACTGCGCGCGTGTGAACCGGGTCATGGACATAAACTCCCAAGAATTAGGGCGGGTACGACGGATGAAATTCTTTTGCCAGTGGCCGCTGCGGGGCGGCCGGTTTGCGTTTTGCGAACGACCGGGCGGACTGCCACCAGCAGAACAGTGCTTCGTTTCATAGACGCCCAAAAAAACAGACCGGGTTTTTGTCCAGCCGTAAGGATGGTTGATCCCCGGCTGACGAGACGCCAGCGCCGGTATATTCTCGGTCAGTTGCCCCCAGGCGTCCATGGGGTGAACACCCCATAACCCCGGCCGGGTTTCCCCTCCATCATGGGGCGTTTACAAAAACTTTTCGCCCATGAAATCTGAAGCTCCAGCGATCTTCGTCTCCGCAATTCCAGTTGCTGCCGGGGAGCAGCCCGTGGTTCAACAATATAAGATTCCACTGGCCGCCAAAGTGGCCGGCACCGCCTTTCTGGCCGTCCTGGTTCCGATTTATTTGCACACCTATGGGCCGGCCAATTTTTTATGGTTTTGCGATACCGCCCTCCTGCTCACGGTGGCGGGCATGTGGTTGGAAAGCTCCCTGCTCATCAGCATGTGCGCGGTGGGCATTCTGCTACCCCAATGTCTCTGGCTCGTGGACTTTGGCGGCAACCTGCTGGGGTTTCACCTGATGGGTCTGACCAGTTATATGTTCGACCGCCAGTTGCCGCTTTTCACCCGCGCGCTTTCGCTTTTTCACGGCTGGCTGCCCTTGCTGCTCGTCTGGCTCCTGTTCCGCCTGGGTTATGACAAACGGGCGTTGGCCGCCTGGACCGGTCTGGCTGCAGGGTTGGTGCTCGCCTGCTACTTTTTTACTCCGCCTGCCGGCGCCCATCTGGCCAATCCCAACCTCCCCATCAACATCAATTATCTTTACGGTTTCAACGACCACCAGCCGCAACACTGGGTCAACCAGAATTTTTATGTCATCCTGTGGCTGGGCGCGCTGTGGCTCGTCTTTTTTCTTCCCACCCACCTGGTTTTGCGCAGAATCTTCGCCGTGTCACCGCCGGCGGCCGGCCTGAAACTCCCCATTCGATTTTTATAGAACTCATCCGCCAAAAGAGGTGCCGAATAAACATCCAGAACATCCAACATCGAACATTCAACACCCAACATCCAATGGCAGGAGAAATGGGTGTTCGATGTTGAATGTCGGAGGTTTCCAACCTGAGTCGGTAGGGTAACACCCCATAGCCAGCGCGAGGGCTTCGGGCGCATTATGGTGATGTGAAATGGAACATTTTCTCGAAATCGCAAGTCAACTGTCCCGATGAATCACCAATTATGAAACACAACCATAACCATGACAACGTCCGCAGCGTTGGCCCTCAACTACAGCCAGTACGCTTTGAATTCACTCATCCAACGGCCACCACCGTTTGCATCGCGGGAACTTTCAACCAGTGGCAGCCCGAAGCCAAAACCTTGCATTCCACCGGCGTCGGTCACTGGTGGAAGGAAACGGCTTTGGCCCCCGGCACCTACGAATACTGCCTGGTGGTTGATGGCCAATGGATGCCCGACCCGCTGGCCAAAGAATCCGTGCCCAACCCGTTCGGCGGGAGAAACTCGATTTTGAAGGTGGCCAGTTCGCCGGAAGCAGCCCATCGCGCCGACGCTGCAAATTTACCATTGAAAAACGCAAACAAACTGAAAAAACAGAAAATATGAACAAACCAACACAAGCAACCATTAATGATCCAGGCTCGCTCGCCGAAGATGCGCGCGCCTTGATGGCCGCCACCGCCGACGTGGCCGGAGAAAAAGTCGGGGAAGCCCGCAAGCGTCTCGCCGCCGCGCTGGAACGGGGCAAGGAAATCGCGGGCTGTGTTCGCGACAAAGCGGTCGAAGGCGCGAAAGCGGCCGATGAAGCCGTGCGTGAACATCCCTATCAAGCCATCGCCATCGGTGTCGGGGTCGGCGCGATTCTCGGCTATATCTTCGCGCGCCGGTGCTCCCGCAACGGCGACTAATCGTAATATGGAAACAGCCACCGGCAGCTTCAAGCAACTGGCTGCGACGTCCCGGCGTTTCGCGCAACGGCTGTTGACCATCGGGGAAAACCGGCTTGAACTGTTGACGGTGGAAGTGCAGGAGGAGCGCGAGCGTCTCCTGCACGCCATCCTGCTGGCCCTCGGCGTGGCGGCGTTCGGTCTGCTCGCCGGCTTTGCGCTCACGGCGGCCATCGTGGTTTGGTTGTGGACCTGGTCACACGTGGCGGTCCTCCTGGCATTGACCTGCCTCTACGGAGCCGCCGGCGTTTGTCTTTACCGGCGGCTCACCGGACTGCTGCGTGACTGGCAGACGCTTTCCGCCACACTCGATCAACTCCGAAAGGACCGCGCATGTTTGGGAAAAAAACTCGTTTGAACCCGCTGGAATCGCGGAAGCAATTGTTGATCGCAGAAAGCGAACTCAATCGCGCCCAACTGGTTCAGGAATGGCAGGCGATGGGTGACGGAGTTCGCTCCATCGCCGACCGGGCCAAAACCGTCAGTTCCATCGCTTCAACTGCCGCCTCGTTGATTGCGGGTCTGGCATCCTTCCGGCGCAAAAAGTCCGCGCCCACTGCCAAAAAAACTTCCTGGCTGCAGACTGTTCTCAAAGGTGCAGGTCTGATTTCCACCGTCTGGCAGATGTTCCGCCCGCCGGCTCGGGATCGGGACGGAATTTAATGTGCATAATCCGCGGGTAGGGTTACACCCCATAGCATCCTCATGCTTTTGGATTATTCTCATTCCATGAACCATAAAGAGCGTTTCTTCAAAGCCGACCAAGCCGGATTACTGTTGGGTGCTGTGCTGCTGGCCATGCTGACCGGATGCTACGTTGAAGGGCCGCGCGCCGGGGTTTACGTGGAACCGCAGGTGTTCGCGGTGCAGGACGATTACGTTTATTACCCCGACTATGAATGCTATTACAGCGTCAGCCGGCGCCAATACGCTTACCGGGAAGGCAACGCGTGGGTGGCGCGGCCAGCGCCGCCGGGAGTTTCGGTTGACGTGCTCCTGGCTTCACCGTCCGTGAAGATGGATTTCCACGACTCTCCGGCCCAGCACCACGCCGCCGTGGTCAAGCAGTATCCGAGAAACTGGAAGCCGTCCGCGTCGAACCAAGGCCAGAAAGGAAATCCAAAGGACGACCAGCATGAAGATCACGGGCAAAATAACGGAAGATAACAGGCGAACCGTGTTCGCACCTTGAAAGGAACATTATGTTGGGAACCATTCTATTGATCGTGCTCATTCTTATGCTGGTCGGCGCATTTCCCACCTGGCCACACAGCCGGAGTTGGGGCTATTACCCGAGCGGCGGGCTGGGCTTGCTTTTGGTTATTCTGGTTGCCCTGCTTTTGCTGGGCAGAATTTGAACCGGATGGGGTGTGCTTCATCGTCAGCAAGCGCTGGCGGTTGAATGGATCGAATGCCGGACAAGTTGCCTTGTTGGGTGGCGCCCGCGCACTGATCAAGAAAGGCAGATATATGTTACGAAGCATCAAACAATTGTACGGAATCAAACTCGGCGCGTCCGATGGCGAAATCGGCCACGTGAAGGATTTTTATTTCAACGACCAGAGCTGGGTGGTCCATTATCTGGTCGCGGACACAGGCTCGTGGTTGCCAGGGCGCCAGGTGCTCATCTCGCCCCATTCACTCGCCCGCCTCGATCAAGCCGGAAAAGTCCTGCGCGTGAACCTGACCCGGAAACAAATTGAGGACAGTCCGGCGATTGAGTCGCACAAGCCGGTGTCGCGACAATACGAAGAGGAGTATTACCGGTATTACGGCTGGCCCTATTACTGGCAGGGTGGCGGGGTGTGGGGCCTGAGCGGCTTCCCGATTTTGGAACTGCCGTCAAAACCGCTCCCCAGCGAACCAGCCGCCGCGATTGGCCCGCAACTTGAACGTGCCAATGCGCATCTGCGGAACACGCAAGCCGTGAACGGCTACCATCTCCAGGCCACCGATGGAATCATCGGCCATGTCTGTGATTTCATGATGGACGACGAGAGTTGGGTGATTGATCAACTGGTCATCAAAACCGGCCACCGGTTTTCCGGCAAAGAGGTGCTGATCCCAACGAGCCAGGTTGCCCGGATCAGTTTCGACGAATCCACAGTGTTTGTAAATTCAACCAAGGAAGCCGTCGAACAAAGTCCCGGGCAACACCTGGTTTCAATCGGTGCAACCTCTCCCGCGCGGCCCATTCTCTCTACTTTATGAAACAAAACCGATTCTCCCAGAACCAAAACCCAAAGCCCGCCGGCGTATCACGGTCGGTTGTGGCGGCGGCCTTAAACCAAAACGAAATTGATTTTGCGCCATCGGCAGACGAAGTGGCCAGAAGGGCATACTTCAGTTATGAGAACCAGGGTTCGCTGCCCGGGCACGATGTGCAACATTGGCTGGAGGCCGAGGCGGAATTGCTCGCGGAACGCAAACTCACCCGGGTTCATGGGTTTCATAACCCGACTTAAAACAAGATTTCCGGGCAACCCGCAAAGCAAGAATCAATTTATGAAAACATCCGTAATCAAACTCGCGCAAACACCTCAAACACCCGTTTTCCCGCAAACACTTCACCGGCTGCGGCCAAATCTTCAGGCAGCCACTCCAAGTCAAAAGCGGGACAACACTTTCTCCCAATCCCGCGACACGCGCGAGGATCGAGGCCAGCGTGAAATGAAAACAACGCACAACTCACAAACATTTCCGCACGGGCGGTAATTATCAGCTTATGAAAACAAATCCATTGAAGCAGGGGATTCTGACCGAAAATTCCGCCGGCATCGGCACGGTGACCCGTAAGATGGTGCGGGAGCGCGCGGTCGAACTGGCGGTCATCAACGGCCGTGCTGCCCGGGATGTGTCGAAATCCGATTGTGACCAGGCTGGACGGGAATTGACGGGCGAATCGGATGCGGACCCGAAAGAGGCAGCTCTTGAATCAGCACCCGAATCCGAACGCTGGGATCCGGTGCCCGGCTCAACCGGACACAAAGTGCCGGTGGCCCCCAGTGCCGATGAGGACGACGAGGGGCGAAGCGACAATGAGCGACTGGTTGATGAAGGCATCGCCGGAGCGGAAGAGGATCAAATGCATCAAGCCAGCCAGGCCGCCGCAAAAAAGGATAAATGAGAACCTTGGGCTTTAGCCGGCCAGGTTGAGCGTGGAGGGAAAAAGCGATTGGCTGGCTGTGGACCGGCCAATGCCGGGATGCGATCCGTGCCGGGTTCGTCAAGTTTGGCATGGAAAATCGTGGTATGCGAAGTATCCGAAAAATCATCAGCCGGCTGGTTTCCGGTTTGCGTTTGCGCCTGCTCTTGCTGGTGCTGCTGGCGTGCGCCCCGTTGGTGGGGCTGACGTTGCACACGGCGTCGGAAGAGCGTCGGCGACTGGTGAAGGAATGGAATCAGCGTTCGCAGGAGATGATGGAATTGGCCACGCGGGAAGAGGGGCGGGTGATTGGACAGACGCGCCAACTCCTGCTCGCCTTGGCGGAGTCTTCACAGGTGCGCTCGGGCAACCGGCGGGGCTGCAAAAAATTGCTGGACGAGCTGTTTGGCAGCTACTTGCGGTATGCCAATTTGGGAGTGATCGGGACCAATGGCATGGTTCTGGCCAGCGCACGCCCGATGGCGGAGCCGGCCAACCAAACGAACTTTCCGTTTTTCCGCCGTACGCTCGCAACGGGCGCCTTCGCGATTGGCGATTTCCCGGACGGAACAGCGGCCGGCCAGCCCACCGTCGATTTCGGTTGTCCAGTTTTCGATTCCGATGGGCAGGTCCAGGCGGTGGTCTTTGCCTCGCTGGATTTGGACTGGGTCAGCCGTTTCGAGTCCGCGTTGCCGGCGCAATTGCCCACAGGAGCGACGTGGACCGAGATTGATCGTACTGGAAGAATTCTGGCTCGTTATCCCTCGCCGGAAAAATGGATTGGCCGGCCTTTCCCGGACAAATCGCTTTTAGAAACTGTCTTCAGTCAGAATCACGGTGTGGTGGAGGCGATGTCTGCGGATGGAATTTCCGGTTATCATGTGTTCGCCGCCATGCACAGCCAGATCGTTCCCGGCGACGTGGTCACCATTCTCAGCAGCATCCCCAGGCAGGTTCTCTTTGCCGAGGCGGATCGCCGGCTGACCGAAAACCTGACCGGGTTGGGGATTGCCGCCGGCTTTGCTTTCATGCTCGGCTGGATCGGCAGCTACCTGCTGGTCCTGCGCCCGGTTCGGACCCTGGTGAAATCCAGCGCTCGGCTGGCCACGGGCGATCTCAGCGCGCGCACGGGGTCCCATCGGGGAGATGAATTGGGTCAACTCAGCCGCGCTTTCGATCAGATGGCCCAAGCCCTGGAACATCGCGAAGGGGAACACCAGTCGGCGGAATACGCGCTGAAGGCTTCCGAAATGCGCTACCGCCGGTTGTTTGAAACCGCCCAGGATGGGATCCTGATTCTCAACGCGGAAACCGGGCAGATTGATGATGTCAACCCGTTCCTGACCGATCTGTTGGGCTATACGCGCGAGCAGTTGCTGGGAAACCGACTCTGGGAGATTGGCCCTTTCAAAGACACCAAGGCGTCCAAGGCGTCATTTCGGGAGTTGCAGCGTGAAGCCTATGTCCGTTACGACGATCTGCCGCTGGAAACCAGCGCCGGCAAGTCCATCAACGTGGAGTTTGTCAGCAACGTTTATCAGGTCAACGGCGGCAGGGTCATTCAGTGCAATATTCGCAACATCACCGAGCGCAAGCAGGCCGAGGCCAAGCGCAAGGAATACAGCCGCAAACTTCAGGTGCTTTCCCGCCGGCTGGTGGAGGCGCAGGAGACCGAACGCCGGAACATCGCGCGCGAGCTCCACGACGAAATCGGCCAGGCCCTCACCGTCATGCAACTGAACCTGCAGGCGATGTTGCTGTCGCCCGGCACGGAGGTCGTGTCGCCGCGTTTGAACGAAACGCTCGAGGTGGTCGAACGCGTGCTGGAACAGGTGCATGACATCTCATTGGATTTGCGCCCGTCCATTCTCGACGATTTGGGATTGGAACCGGCCTTGCGTTGGTACACCGAGCGACAGGCGGCCCTGGTCGAGTTGAAAGTCGAGTTTTCCGCCGACCGGCTGGAGCAACGCCTGGATCCGATGATTGAAACCGAATGTTTCCGCATCGCGCAGGAAGCCTTGACGAATGTGGTGCGCCATGCCCAGGCGAAGGCAGTGACGGTTGAATTACGCAAGGAAGATGGGCAACTCCATCTGCGCGTGCGCGATGACGGGGTTGGGTTTGATGTGGCCCCGGTCCGGGATCGGGCCGTGCGTGGCGCCAGTCTGGGTTTATTGAGCATGGAAGAGCGTGCGTCGCTGGCGGGTGGTGGGCTGGAATTCAAGTC